>JAVEEO010000356.1 GCA_030840415.1 Pseudonocardiales bacterium
GGTCTGCAATAGCAATGCAGTAACACGCTGCTACCTCCACACCTCTGTGCCTACAACGACTTTGTTCACGGTCCGGCCGATACCACCGCCCGTGGCCAATCACGGAGTCAACCTCGAGCGGGGATCAACCCTCGGCGGCATCGACACTTCCGTGTTGTCGGCAGCGGCAGACGCAATCACCGTGCGCGTGGCAACTCTGTAATTCTGGACGACCGGGATTCCGGCACGCGGCGGCGCGATGCTAGCCGCAACCTGGTCCCAAAGCTCTCCGAACGGCCAACCAAATACAAACGTCCTGAGCCGTGTAGAGCCCTCAAACCTCGGGTGAGCTACCTGCGCTACTAGAGGCGGCGGCGGACCTGGTCGATGCCCTGCCGCACCAGCGCCTGCCGCTTGGACCCCGGCGGCACGATCTTCACCCGAATGTCCGGACGGGCCAGGAACCAGTCGATGGCGAAGTCCACACCCTTCATCAGCGGCGAACCACCGCCACCGGTGCCGAAGCCGGCCTCGGCCAGGTAGGCGTAGTCCTGCTCGCCCCGGATCGCCACCACCCGGCAGGCCGGCCGCGACGTCACCTCATTCAGCACCTCGATCACCTCGCCGGCCACCCGGCTCCAACTGAACTCGGTACCCTTGGCCAGGATCTGGTCGACCACCTTCTGCCCGGCCGCCGGATCGTCCAGCAGAGTCCGAGCAGCAGCCGCAGCCATTACCGGGTCGAAGTCCTCGATCACCGGGATGTCCTCGGGCAGCACCTCGACCAGTGAGCCCTGCCGGGTCGACAGGCACGGCACCCCGTAGTGGGCAGCCTCGAACGGGATCAGCCCGAAGCCCTCGGAGATCGTCGGGTACAGCACCAGGCCGGCGTTGGAGTACAGCCAGACCTTCTCGGCCTCGCTGATCATGCCGAGGTTGACCAGGTACGGGGCGAGCTCCGGGTGGTCCAGCATGAACCGGGCCTCGGCCGGCAGCGACGAGCCGTCCGGCGGCTGGGCGCCGGCCAGCACCAGCGAGCCGCGCCAGCCCTGCCGGTGCAGTTCTGCCAGTACGGCCAAGGCAAAGAGCCGGTTCTTGTGCAGGTAGGACACCCCGAGGCAGAGCAGGAAACCGGCCTCGGCCGACTCCGTCCCGGGCGGCCGAACGGCCTGCACCGGCACCAGCGCGGTGTGCTCGGTACCGCAGTAGATCGCCCGGTTCGGCTTGTCGTCGGGCAGCAGGCCCTCGGACCGGGCCGCGTCCCGGGAGTGCTCGGACAGGTAGGTCAGCCCGTCCACCGCGTACGCCGACAGCTTGGCCAGGTCGCGGTAGGCGCGCCAGGAATGGTCGCGGTCGAAGTACGCGGCGTCGTGGTAGGCGATCAGGTCGAGCTGGTTGACCACCACCCGCTCGCCGATGCTGCGCAGCCACTCCAACTCGTCGGCGTCGCGCACCTGGTAGGGCCGGTAGACCACGTGCGCCTTCTCACCCTGCTGCGGCTTGAGGTTCATGGTCTGCCGGATGGAGATCTTGGTGTCGTCGGCGAAGGCGGTGCGGACGTAGTCCGGCACGTCCATCGGGGTGTAGACCAGCACCTGGTTCACCTCCGAGCGCCGGGCCAGCGCCCGGACCGTCTCGACCACCACGATCTGGGTGCCGGCCGGCAGCGGGCCCAGGCACATCCCGTCGATGGCCACCACCAGGCCCTGCAGCGAGCGCCGGGCGGCCAGCAGCGCGGCCGCCAGCGGCGAGTAGTCGTCCATCGTGGTACGCCGCACCCACGGACCGTAATAGGGATAGCGGCGCTGGATGATCTGCTCGTGCTCGTGCTTGCGCTTGTCCATCTCGGCCGACCGGCCGAAGCTCGAACCGCCCTTGTGGAAGACGAAGACGTCGTCGGCGACCACGTGCTCGAAGCCGGCCGCCAGCGCCCGCTGGCTGAAGTCGACCTCCTCGCCGTAGCCGGGTGAGAAGGCCGGGTCGAAGGCGCCGACCACGTCCAGCGCGCTGCGCTTGACGTAGGTGCAGTGCCCGATCGCGGTCGGGATCCGGGGTCGCAGCCGCGGCGAGCCGGCCGCCACCCGGCGGGCCGCCTCGTCCACCGACAGCCCACCCGGGACGCCGTCGGTGGCGACGTTGCGCTTGGGCACCGAGACGATGGTGCCGTGGTTGGTCAGCGCGGTCACGGTGGCCACCGTGGAGGAGGAGTAGGCAGCCTCGCGCATCCGCTGCAGCCACTCCGGCCCGACGATCACGTCGCTGTTGAGGATCACGATGTCGCTGCGGCCGGCGGCCACGAACGCGTCGTTCATGGTGAGCAGGAAGCCCTTGTTCGACACCTGCTCCAGCACCACGACGTCATGGGCCGGCGCGCTGGTGCGGAACACCTCGCGCAGCACCTGGAACGGCCGGCGGTCCCAGCCGCGGTCGTCGACCACCAGCAGCGGCACGTCCGCCGGGGTGTTGCGGAAGAACGCCTCGTAGCAACGCACCACGTCGTCGTAGGAGTTGAAGACCGGCACGATGACCACCGGCTGGTCGTTGACCGGCAGCAGGCTGGCCGCCTCGGCCGGGGTGCGGGCTTGGAACAGGCTCATCGCGGACAGTTCCCTCTCTCGGCGGTCATTCGATCTCGATCTTCGGGCTGAGTGCGAGCACGCCCGGGTCGTTGGCGCTGTTGTCCACCTGGAACGACATCGCCCGGTCGATGCGGTGGTAGTCCGGGCCGGTCTTGGGATGCACCGCCAGCGTCACGAAGTACTGGCCATCGGCGACCGGCAACTGGTCGAAGCGGAACCGGACGGTGCGGCTGCCCCGGACCGGTTCCACCGCGACGTCCTGCAGCGTCGTGTTGGTGCCGTAGATCAGCAGCCCGGAGGCGTCGGTCAGGGCCACCCCGGCCGCCCAGTCGGCCACCGTGGCGTCGTCCTCGGCGGTGACGTCGAACTCCACCGCGACGCCGGCGCCGACCGGGTAGGTGGTCCGGCGGTTGCCGGCGGTGTCGACGGTGCGCGGGTCCGAGATGGTCAGCAGGTGCCGGCGGGCGGCCTGCTCGACGTGGTCGGCCTCGGAGTTGACCTCGCGGAAGTGCCGGACCGCCTCGGCCGGCGAGCCGTCCACCACCACCGAACCGGACTCCAGCAGCACCACCCGGTCGCACATCTGGCGGACCTGCTCCAGGCTGTGGGTCACCAGGATGATGGTGCGGCCGTCCTGCTGGAACTGCTTGATCCGGTCCAGGCACTTGCGCTGGAACGGCTCGTCGCCGACGGCCAGCACCTCGTCGACCAGCAGGATCTCCGGGTCGACGTGGATCGCCACCGCGAAGGCCAGCCGGACGTACATACCGGAGGAATAGAACTTCACCTGGGTGTCGATGAACGGCTCGATGCCGGAGAAGTCCACGATCGAGTCGAAGTACTGGTCGGTCTGCGCCCGGCTCAGCCCCAGGATCGAGGCGTTGAGGTAGACGTTCTCGCGCCCGGTCAGGTCGCCGTGGAAGCCGGCACCGAGTTCGAGCAGGGCCGCCAGCCGCCCGCGCCGCTCGACATAGCCCTCGGACGGGGTCAGGATGCCGCCGATGATCTTGAGCAGGGTGCTCTTGCCCGAGCCGTTGCCGCCGATCAGGCCGAGGGTGTGACCGGCGTCGATCTCCAGGCTGATATTGCGCAGCGCCCAGAACTCCTCGGCGTGCGCACGCGAGCGGCGGGCGTTGACCAGCCGCTCCTTGAGCGACTTGTCCTTGCGGATGACGAACTTCTTCGAGACGTCATTGGCCCGGATGACGGGGGTGCCGGACACCGGGCGGCTCAGAGCTCCTGCGCGAAGTTGCCCTGAGCCTTCGCGAAGACCCGTTGCGCCAGCCACAGGAAGGCCAGGCCCACCAGCAGCATGACGCCCAGCCGGCCGTAGACGTTGCCGGCGAACTCGTACTCGGTGCCCTCACCCTGCGGCCAGAAGAACTTCTGGAAGCTGAACACCACCGGCGCCATCGGGTTCATCAGGTACAGCGAGTACAGCGCCGAGGGCAGCGTGCCGCTGACCCGCCGGAC
>JAVEEO010000364.1 GCA_030840415.1 Pseudonocardiales bacterium
CCTCGGCGAGAACCACCACGTCCTCGGCCGCGTCGGTGCCGACGGTGTGCCGCCAGACCCGGTTCGGACGCCACGAGTCGTCGACGGTGATGTAGAAGATCTCGCTGGCATCGGCCGACCACGCCGAGGAGTAGAAGACGTTCGGCACCGTGTCGGGCAGGTCCGCCCCGGTGCGCAGGTCCTTGATGCGCAGCGTGAACCGCTCGTCGCCGGTCAGGTCGACGGAGTAGGCCAGCAGGGTGCCGTCCGGCGACGCTTGGACGGTGCCGGTCGCGAAGAACTCCGAGCCGGCAGCGATCTGGTTGCCGTCCAGCAGCACCTCTTCGCCGTCCGGGGCGGCGGTGCCGGCTCCGGTACCGGCCGGCTCCTCGATCACCGGCGGGGCGTCGCCGACCGCGGGCAGCCGGCAGTGGATCGTGTACTGCTGACCCTCGACGGTGCGGGTGTAGTACCAGTACTCCCCGCGCCGGTACGGCACCGTCAGGTCGCTCTGCTGGGTGCGGGTGCTGATCTCGCCGAAGATCTCCTCCCGCAGCGGTTGCAGCCGCGCGGTGCTGGCCTCGGTGTAGGCATTCTCGGCCTCGAGGTAACCGATCACCTCGGGGTCGGCCTTGTCGCGCAGCCACTCGTAGTCGTCGACGAAGGTGTCGCCGTGGTGCACGCGCTGGAGTGGTTTGCGGGCTGCGACTGGCGGCGTCAGCCGCTGCGGGTCAGACATCTGTCCGAGGCTACCGGCCGGTTGCAGTCAGTCCACGCCGGCCGACCGCCCGGCGCCCGGCAGCAGCACGGTGCCCGGTGGCGGCGGGTGCTCGGCGAAGTACCGGTCCTCGGCGTCCAGCCAGTCCCGCCAGGGTTGCCGCAACGGCCCGTCCCGGTCGATCCAGCGCCGCTCGCGCACCTCGCGCGGCACGTCGAGGAAGATGCCCACCGACAGCCGGCCGGCGCAGGCGCCGAGAGCCGACACCCCCTCGACCAGCAGCACGGACGGCACCGGGACCGGGACTGTCTCGGCGAAGCGCATCGCGTGCCAGTCGAAACGGCGGTAGCTGCCGGGCCGGCCGGCCGCCAACGGCGCCAGGACGCCGGCACGCAGTCGCGCCCAGAAGCTGAACTGGCCGGCCCAGCCGTCCAGCAGGGCATCGGTGGACAGCACCGCGGCGCCGTCCAACCGCTGTGCCAGGATCGCGGCCAGGCTGGACTTCCCGGCCGCCGCGCCGCCGTCCACCGCCACCACCCGGACCCGGCCGCAGCGGGGCTCGGCGTTCTCGATCAGCGAGACCAGCCGGCCGGTCGCTGCATCAGAGGGGCTGGCCACGGCGACCAGCCTAGAACCGCCGGGTATCCGCCGAACCCGGATCCGTTCTGCTCGCCAGGGCGACCGAAACGGATACGGGTTCGACCGGGAGGACCGGCGGCGCTCCGGTCAGGCGCTGATCGGCTGCCCCGCGCGGACCGCGCCGAGCCAGCGTTCCAGGGGCAGCGAGTCCCGCCGGGCCACCCTGACCCCGGCGTTGAGCAGCACCGGGTACGGCGTGCGGGCCAGCTCGTCGACCTGGGGCCGGGCCAGGAACGCCTCGCGCTCCTCGGCGTCGAACTCCTGCGGGTCGGTGCCGGTGAGCCGGCACCACACCTCGAAGACCACCTGCGGTCCTGATCGCATCGCGATCACCTCCTCCGCAGCAGCCTGCGCCGGCCGGATGTCGGGACAGCTACCGCCGGATGGCCGGCAGCCGAACGACTGCCGGCGGCTTCGCCGGCGCGGCAACCGCGGCCCGCTGGCAGGTCACCCGTGGAGGGCCCGGGGGAGCGGGTCAGACCACCGCGCCGTCGTCGTCGGAGTCGTCGCGTGGTTCCGGTCGCAGCCGAAGCACCAGCAGCCCGGACCCGAACAGCACCAGCACCACGCCCAGCGGCAGCGGCAGGTCGGGCGGCAAGCCCATCGGGTAGCCGAAGGCCAGCACCAGGACGCCCAGCAGGGTGACCAGCACCGCCATCGCGGTCGGCAGCGCGGGCCGGGGCACCGGCGGCGCCGGCGGCGGCACGAAGTGCTCGACCTGGTCCAGCGGGTCGACAGCGGCCGTGCCCAGCTGCCGGGGCGGCGCCGGGTCCGGCGGAGCGGCCACCGGCCGGTTCAGCTCCTGCAACTCGGCGATGATCTTGGCGAACTCGGCGTCGGTGTCGATGCCGGCCAGCGGATCGGCCGGCGGCTCGGCACGCTCACCGGGCCGGTCCCAGTGCCGATGCTGGGCAACCTCGATGCCCAGCTCGGAGGCGATCTCGGTCAGCACCTGGCGTGCTTCGGAGGTCTGGTCCGCGGCCACGTACAGCCGGTCGGCGGTAACCGGGTCGCTGGTCGTGGTGGGCTCGACGTAGGCCGGCACGTCGCGCAGGCCCAGCACGTCGAGCAGGTGGTCGGCCAGCCGCGGGTCGACATCGGCCACCGGGGAGAACTTGTCCGAGTCCAGGCCGTTGTCCCGGCGGCCACGGTGCGAGGCGGGCGAGCTCACGCTAGACCCCGGTGCGGGTGTGCTGGGCGATGAACTCGACGCTGCCGGTGAAGATCGTCTCGGCGTCGTGGTCGACGGTGGCCACGTGGTAGCTGTTGTCCAGGCTGACCTCGCGCACCGTGGTCGAGGTCGCGCCGGCATGCAGCAGCTTGGCCGACAGGGCGTCCACCACGTGGTCCTCGGCGGAGTGGAAGTACAGGATCGGCACCGTGATCTTTCCCAGGTCGGCGATCACCGATCGCCACGCGGCCTGCATCGATACGAACGCGCGCAGCGGCGTCCGGTCGTAGCTGAGCTCGGCCATCCCCGGCTTCTTGATGTCGCTGCCGATGCCCGGCCGGGAACGCACCGCCCAGGCCAGGTAGCGGGCCAACTTGGCGTCCTTGCGCAGGGTGCCGTAGGCGACGTTGACCAGCACCAGGCCGCCCAGCTTGCTCCACGGCTCGTCGGCGAGATCCTCGGCCAGCCGGGTGACCAGGGCGCCGCCCATCGACAGCCCGCACGCGAACACCGTGTCGCACCGGGCGGCGAGCTCGTCGTAGCCGGCCCGGACCTCGGCGTACCAGTCGTTCCAGGTGGTGCGGTTCATCTCCTGCCAGGTGGTGCCGTGCCCCGGCAGTAGGGGCAGCCGCACCGAGTAGCCCTGGGCCGCCAGGTGCTCGGCCCACGGCCGCATGCTCTGCGGGGTGCCGGTGAAGCCGTGGCTGACCAGCACGCCGGTCCGGCCGGCGGGGCCGTCGCCGTCCACTGCGAACGGCTCAGCACCTGCGAGGATCGGCACGCGCGATCTCCTTTGCGTGAGGGCTGGCTTCATCATGCCGTGACGGGGTGCGTCCTGGCGACCCTCAGAATGCCGCTCGACGCGCTGGCGCGTGATTGTCGCCCGCGTCCCGGCCGGACTAAGGTCTTACAGACCCGTGAGTTCGGGGGATCTGGGCTGGAGGCCGCTGCGTGCTGTACTGGTTCCTCAAGAACGTCGGGCTGGGGCCGTGGCTCAAGGCCATCTGGCGCCCGTACGTCGAGGGTGCCGAGAACGTCCCCGACACCGGTGGGGCGATCCTGGCCAGCAACCACCTGTCCTTCTGCGACTCCTTCTTCATGCCGCTGATGGTCAAGCGCCGGGTGACCTTCCTGGCCAAGGCCGAGTACTTCAACACCCCCGGGCTCAAGGGCCGGCTGTCCCGGATGTTCTTCGCCGGCGTGGGCCAGGTGCCGATCGACCGCGACGACCCCGACGCGGCCAGGGCGGCGCTGACCACCGGCGCCCGGATCCTGCGCAAGGGGCAACTGCTGGCCATCTACCCCGAGGGCACCCGGTCGCCGGACGGCCGGCTCTACAAGGGCAAGACCGGCGTGGCCCGGATGGCGCTGGAGGCCGGCGTGCCGGTCATCCCGGTTGCCATGATCGACACCCACAAGACGATGCCCACCGGGCGCAAGCTGCCCCACCTGCGACCCAGGCCCGGCATCCGGTTCGGCAAGCCGCTGGACTTCTCCCGCTACGAGGGGCTGGCCGGCGACCGGTTCGTCGAGCGGTCGATGACCGACGAGATCCTCTACGAGCTGATGCAGCTGTCCGGCCAGGAGTACGTCGACACCTACGCGAGCAAGGTCAAGGTGGCCACCGGCGCCGACCTGGGCTTCGGAGCCCGCAAGGGTCTGGCCCATCCGGACGCCGCGCACCCCGATGCGGTCGGCAACACGTCGCACGACCGGCTGCCGGTCGAGCGCGCCGGCTGAGACCACTCGGCTGAGACGACCCGGCTATCACGGTGCGCTATTTCTACGACTGCGAATTCATCGAGGACGGCAACACCATCTCGCTGGTGTCGATCGGCTTCGTCGACGAGAACGGCCGCGAGTTCTACGCGGTCTCGACCGAGTTCGACCCGGCCCGGGCCATCGACTGGGTGCGCCGCAACGTCCTCAACCAGTTGCCCTCGCCGGCCGACCCGGCCTGGCGGTCGCGGACCCGGATCCGGGAGGACCTGCTGGCCTACCTGACCGAGCCGGGCGAGCCGATCGAGCTATGGGCCTGGATGGCCAGCTACGACCACGTGGTGCTGGCGCAACTGTGGGGCGACATGCGGGCGTTGCCGCGCCAGATCCCGCGCTTCACCCACGAACTGCGCCAGCTGTGGGAATCGGCCGGGTCTCCGCCGTTGCCGACTGCCGGTGCCGACGTGCACGACGCACTGGCCGACGCCCGGCACAACCTGGCGCGCTGGAAACTGATCACCCGGGCTCTTACCGACGGTGATAGCCCGGCCGGCGATCGCTAAGCTCGAAATCCCGACAGCGCCGTCGACCTGCCCGTTGCCCCCGTGTGCCAGTTGTCAGGAAGGATCCGCCCAGATGCGTATCGGAGTACTTACCGGCGGTGGAGATTGTCCCGGTCTGAACGCGGTGATCCGCGCTGTGGTCCGCAAGGGCGTCGGAGTCTTCGGCTATGAGTTCGTCGGGTTCCGCGACGGCTGGAAGGGCCCGTTGGAGGGCCTGACCATGGAACTGGGCATCGCCGAGGTGCGCGGCATCCTGCCGCGCGGCGGCACCATCCTGGGCTCGTCGCGTACCAACCCGTTCAAGATCGACGGTGGCGTGGCCAAGATCCGGGAGAACCTGCACGCGCTCGGGGTCGACGCGCTGATCGCGATCGGCGGCGAGGACACCCTCGGGGTGGCCACCCAGTTGCACGAGCACGGCGTGAACGTGGTCGGGGTGCCCAAGACCATCGACAACGACCTCAACGCCACCGACTACACCTTCGGCTTCGACACCGCGGTCAACATCGCGATGGAGGCCATCGACCGGTTGCACACCACCGCCGAGTCCCACCACCGGGCGCTGATCGTCGAGGTGATGGGACGGCACGCCGGCTGGATCGCCCTGCACGCGGGCCTGGCGGGGGGCGCCAACGTGATCCTGATCCCCGAGCAGCGGTTCTCCATCGAGCGGGTCTGCGCCTACGTGGAGAGCCGGTTCGAGTCGCACTACGCCCCGATCGTGGTGATCGCCGAGGGCGCCATGCCGCTGGAGGGCGAGATGTCGACCCTGGACAAGGGCGTCGACGCGTTCGGCCACGCCCGGCTCGGCGGCATCGGCGACTGGCTGGCGGCCGAGATCGAGAGCCGCACCGGCAAGGAGGCCCGCACCACGGTGCTGGGCCACATCCAGCGCGGTGGCACCCCGACCGCCTTCGACCGGGTGCTGGCCACCCGGTTCGGCCTGCACGCCATCGACGCGGTGCACGTCGGCGACTGGGGCAAGATGGTGGCGCTGTCGGGCACCGAGATCGTCCGGGTGCCGCTGGCCGATGCCACCAAGATCCTCAAGACCGTGCCGCCCGAGTTCTACTCCGAGGCCGAGGTGTTCTTCGGCTGAGGGCCGGCCGGCTCGGCGACCGCCCGCAAGGGTGTACGAGGCGTGCCGAACCGGCGTCGCGGCCGTGGGCCTATCGGTAGTCTGGATGCCGTGACCGCGCCCGTCGATTCCGCCGACGCCGACCTGAACCTGGACGCGTGGCGCGCCCTCACCGCCGCCCAGCAGCCGAACTGGCCCGATCAGGCGGCGCTTCGCGAGGTGGCCGCCACCCTGGCGAAGCTGCCGCCGCTGGTGGTCGCCGACGAGGTGGACGCGCTCACCGCCCGGCTGGGCCAGGTGGCCCGGGGCGAGGCGTTCCTGCTGCAGGGCGGGGACTGTGCCGAGACGTTCGCCACCTCGTCGCAGGCCGACATCGCCGGCAAGGTCCGGGTGCTGCTGCAGATGGCGGTGGTGCTCACCTACGGCGCCTCGGTGCCGGTGGTGAAGGTAGGCCGGATGGCCGGCCAGTACGCCAAGCCGCGCTCGACCGACCTGGATGCCTTCGGCCTGCCCTCCTACCGCGGCGACATGGTCAACGAGCTGCACGGTGACGTCGCCGCGCGCACGCCGGACCCGAGCCGGATCCTGCGGGCCTACTCGACGGCCGCCTCGACGCTGAACCTGCTGCGGGCCTACGCAGGCGGCGGCCTGGCATCACTGGAGAAGGTGCACGCCTGGAACACGGCCTTCGCCCGCACCACCGAGACCGGCGTCCGGTACGAGCAGTTGGCCGCCGAGATCGACCGGGCGGTCCGGTTCATGCGTGCTTGCGGCGTGCACGACGCGGCCCTGGAATCCGTCGAGCTCTACGCCAGCCACGAGGCGCTGATCCTGGAGTACGAGCGGGCCCTGACCAGGGTCGAGAACCACCGGGCCTACGACCTGTCGGGCCACTTCGTCTGGGTCGGCGAGCGCACCCGCCAGATGGACGGCGCGCATCTGGACTTCGTGTCCCGGATCGCCAATCCGATCGGCGTCAAGCTCGGGCCGACCACCACGCCCGAGTTCGCCGCCGAGCTGGTCGAGCGCCTCGACCCGGACGGCGTGCCCGGCCGGCTGACCCTGATCAGCAGGATGAGCAACCAGCTGGTTCGTGACGTGCTGCCGCCGATCATCGAGAAGGTGCAGTCCACCGGCCACCTGGTGGTCTGGCAGTGCGACCCGATGCACGGCAACACCGAGGAAACCGCCTACGGGGTCAAGACCAGGCACCTGGACCGGATCATCGACGAGGTGGACGGGTTCTTCGACGTGCACGAGGAGCTGGGCACCCATCCCGGTGGCCTGCACGTCGAGCTGACCGGCGACGACGTGACCGAATGCATCGGCGGCACCGCCGAACTCACCGCCGCGGACCTGGGCCGCCGGTACGAGACGGCCTGCGACCCCCGGCTGAACATCGAGCAGTCGCTGGAGCTGGCCTTCCGAGTGGCCGAGCGGCTGGTCGCCGACTGGCGCAATCGCGAGCAGCGCGACCAGCAATCCCAACAGCACGAGGTAAGGACGGTATGAGCACCCAACCGACAGTGGTGGACCTGCGCAGCGACACGGTCACCCGGCCGTCCGCGGCGATGCGGCAGGCGATGGTCTCCGCCGACGTCGGCGACGACGTCTACGGCGACGACCCGACGGTCAATGCCCTGGAGGCCGAGGTCGCCGAACTGCTGGGGTACCAGGCCGGCCTGTTCACCGCGAGCGGGTCGCTGGCCAACCAACTCGCGCTGCGGTTGCTGGTCAAGCCTGGCGAGGAGCTGGTGTGCGACCGGATCGCGCACGTCGTACGGGCCGAGATGGGCGCGGCGGCCACCTTCTCGGGCATCACCACCCGCACCTGGGAGACGCAGGCCGGCCGGCTCGACCCGGCGGCGGTGGCCGAGGTGATCGCCCCGAACGCCGGCTGGCACCAGGTCTCGACGACCGCCATCGCGGTGGAGAACACCCACAACTTCGGCGGCGGCACGGTGCAGCCGCTGGAGGCCGTCCGGGCGGTGCAGGAACTCGGCCGGGCGCACGGCCTCGGCCTGCACCTGGACGGCGCCCGGCTGTGGAACGCCCACGTCGCGTCCGGGGTACCGCTGCGTGAGCTGGCGGCCGGCTTCGACACCGTGTCGGTGTGCCTGTCCAAGGGGCTCGGCGCCCCGGTCGGCTCGGTCCTGGTGTCCTCGGCCGAGCGGATCGCCGAGGCCCGCACCTGGCGCAAGCGCTACGGCGGGGCGATGCGGCAGGTCGGCATGCTGGCCGCGGCGGGCCGGTACGCCCTGCAGCACAACATCGAACGCCTGGCCGAGGACCACGAACGGGCCGCCCGGCTGGCCGCGGCGCTGGGCCAGAAGCCGGAACTGACCGAGACCAACATCGTGGTGCTGCGGGTGCCAGATGCCCCGGCACTGCGGCAGGCCGCGCTCGAGCAGGGCGTCGTGGTCTCGGCGATCGGGCCGACCCTGCTGCGGCTGGTGACCCACCTCGACATCGATGACGAGGCGCTGGACCGGGCGATCGAGGTGCTGAGCCCCCTGGTAGCAGGCTGATCCGTCCGGCATTGC
>JAVEEO010000444.1 GCA_030840415.1 Pseudonocardiales bacterium
CGAAGTGGTAGTCGGGGTGGTTGTCGTAGGACTTCACGACCGGCCCGTACTTGGAATAGTTGTCGATGCCGACCACCGAGTAGCCGCGACGCAACAGTTCCTCGACGACGTAACCGCCGATGAAGCCGGCCGAGCCCGAGACCATGACCTTCTGCTGGGCTGCCTGGTTCTGCTGTGCGTCGGAAGAATTGGCGCTCACGAGTTCTGCTTTCCCTTGGTCGGTTTGTTGTTCTGCTGGGCGATGGCTGCGGCGGCGGCTGCCACCTGCTCCTTGGTCAGCGGCGGTCCGAAGGCGAACCGGTACCAGCGCAGGTAGCGCGGGATCCAGGCGGCGAGCTGGAAGTTCGACTCGCCCATCGTCCGGTCCAGCCAGATGGTGGGCACCTCGGCGACCGGCCGGCGCAGCCGGCGGGCCTTGGCGGTCAGCTCCAGGCCGATCTCGAACCCGCTGCGGCTGTCGATGCCGACCTCGCGGATGAACTCGGTGGAGAAGGCCTTGAAGCTGTTGGTGGCGTCCCGGGTGCCGACCCGGCCGAAGGCACCGAGCGAGCGCCCGGCGGTCTTGGACAGCAGCGACTTGAACAGCGGGCCGCCGACCTGCTGGCCGCCGGCGGAGTACCGGGAGGCCGCCGCGACCACCACACCCCGGTCCACCAGTCGGGCCAGCTCGTCGATCTGGCGGGGGTCGTCGCTGCCGTCGGCCATCGTCACCACCACGACGGGGTTCTT
Organism: Pseudonocardiales bacterium; assembly: GCA_030840415.1. Classification (GTDB taxonomy): domain Bacteria; phylum Actinomycetota; class Actinomycetes; order Mycobacteriales; family Jatrophihabitantaceae; genus Jatrophihabitans_A. Next base: position 730 of record JAVEEO010000444.1, read on the forward strand.
GACCTGGTCGATGCCGTACCGGATCGCGTTGGCCGGCCCGCGGCCGTAGCTCGAGATCAGGGTGTGCAGCCGGGGTTCGCGCTCGCTGTAGTCGCGCAGCACCGGCACCGTGGTGTCCTCTTCGAAGTCGACGACGACCAGGATCTCGCACTCGGACTCGACCGCGTCGAAGATCCGGTCCAGCACCGGGATGATGGCCTCGCCCTCGTTGTAGGCGGGAATCACGACCGAGATGGCCAGGCTCATGTCAGCTCGCCGGGTTCGGGCCTGCTCTTCGCGCGAGCGCTCATACGACCGTGCCCTGTCCGAGCAGGTTCCAGACGTCGGCCACCGGCAGCGTGGTGTCGAGTTCGCGGTACTGCTTGTGTGGCGCGGCGATGATCAGCAGGTCGCTGTTGGCCAGCACGTACTCCAGCGACTCGAGGTTGGCATCGACGCTGACGTACGGATCGGTGCACAGCACCTGCTGCGCCCGGAACTCGAGGATCCGCTTGAGCTTGTAGGACAAACTCGATCGGATGTCGTCGCTCTCGCTCTTGAACGCCATGCCCAGGATGCCGACCCGCAGGTTGGGCAGGTCGTACTTGGTCTCCAGCTTCGAGACCAGGTAGAGCGGCAGCCCCTCGTTCACCAGCATCGCCGAGTGGCCGAGGATGAAAGAGTTGTCGGTGAACGCCGCCAGCTGCATGGTGTCCTTGAACAGGCACGGCCCGGCCGCGAAGCCGGCGCCGGGCATGTCGGCGGCCCGCGGGTAGTCATGGGCCAGCGCGCCGCGGATCCGGTCGAAGTCCAGGCCCTGGTCGTTGGCCATCACGTAGAACTGGTTGGCGGCGGCGAACTTGATGTAGCGCCAGGTGTTGGTGAACAGCTTGGCGAGCTCGGCCTCCTCCGGGCTGAGCTCGACGATGCTGTCGGTGAGGTTGCCGAACAGCGCGCCGGCCCGGGCCAGCACCTCCGGCGTCCGCGCCGAGACGATCTGCGGCAGCGAGAACAGCTCCTCCATCGCCTTGCCCTCGGCGATCCGCTCCGGGCAGAAGGCCACGTCGACGTCGATGCCCTCGGCGGCCAGCAGCTTCTCCACCCGCTGGGTGACGCCGGGGTAGACCGTGCTGCGCAGCACCAGCAGCTGGCCGTGCCGGAAGTGCTGCTTGCACTCGGCCAGCGCCCGGGGCACCGCGTGCGGATCGGGGTTGAGGTGCTCGTCCACCGGCGTGCCGATCACCACCACGATGTGCTCGCCGCGGCTGACCACGCTCGGATCGACGGTGGCCTCCAGCCGGCCGGCGGCCAGCACCCGCTGCAGCACCTCGGTGGCGCCGTCCTCCCGGAACGGCAGCTCGCCGGAGAGGATTGTCTTGACCGCCAGCTCGTTCAGGTCGTAGATGCCGACCCGCAGGCCCCGGTCGGCGAACGCGATCGCCAGTGGCAGGCCGACGTGGCCGCCCCCGCCGACGACTACGACGTCGAAGTCGAACGAGTGGGCAGGCGTGTCGGTGGGCATCCGTCTGATATCCGATCCTGAGCGGTCTGTGAACTTCTGGGGTGCTGAGGTCGCTTCGGGGAGTGTATCCGGGCGCCCGCGCTGCGCCCTAAAGCGCGCCCGGTCGGGGGCTGGCCGATGACCGGCGTCACCCTCTTGGCGTTCTCGTCGCGAAAAGGTAGAACAGGTACTGAAATCGTCGTCCCAGGCCCCGCAGAGCCCTGAAATAGCAATCGGAAGGTGTGCAATGACGCGCTCGCTGTCCAACTTCATCAACGGGGAGCAGGTTCCGGCCGCCGACGGGCGCACCCTGGACGTGATCAATCCCGCGACCGGCCAGGCCTACCTGAGCTCGCCGCTGTCCGGCCCCGAGGACATCGACCGGGCGTACCAGGCCGCGGCGACCGCCTTCGAGAGCTGGCGCGACACCACCCCCAGCGAGCGGCAGCAGGCGCTGCTGAAGTTCGCCGACGCGGTCGAGTCCCGGGCCGACGAGATCATCGCGGTCGAGAGCGAGAACACCGGCAAGCCGATCGGGCTGACCCGCAGCGAGGAGGTGCCGCCGATGGTGGACCAGCTGCGGTTCTTCGCCGGCGCCGCCCGGGTGCTGGAGGGCCGTTCGGCCGGGGAGTACCTGGCCGGCCACACCTCCTACGTTCGGCGTGAACCGGTCGGCGTGTGCGGGCAGGTCACGCCCTGGAACTACCCGATGATGATGGCGGTCTGGAAGTTCGCTCCGGCGCTGGCCGCCGGTAACACCGTGGTCCTCAAGCCGTCGGACACCACGCCGGCCTCGACGGTGCTGCTGGCCGAGATCGCCGCCGAGTTCTTTCCGCCCGGCGTGTTCAACGTCGTCTGCGGCGA
>JAVEEO010000469.1 GCA_030840415.1 Pseudonocardiales bacterium
GAGCGGAGCGAATGACCGGTGATCCGGGCGCAGCGAGCGAGGAGCGGAGCGAATGACCGGTGATCCGGGCGCAGCGAGCGAGGAGCGGAGCGAATGACGAGACCGACCACGGCGCGGGCGTTCTGGCTGCGTGAGCCGGGGGTGGGCGAGATCCGGTCGGTGCCGCTGCCCGACCCGGGTCCGGACGAGGTCCTGGTGCGCACGCTGTATTCCGGAATCAGCCGGGGCACCGAGACCCTGGTGTTCCGCGGCGAGGTGCCGGTCAGCCAGTACGCCGCGATGCGGGCGCCGTTCCAGCACGGCGAGTTCCCCGGGCCGCTCCAGTACGGCTACCTCAGCGTCGGCGTCGTCGAGCAGGGACCGCCCCGGCTGACCGGCCGGACCGTGTTCTGCCTGTACCCGCACCAGAGCGCCTACGTGGTGCCGGCGGCGGCGGTGTTGCCGGTGCCCGAGCAGGTGCCAGCGGCCCGGGCGGTGCTGGCCGGCACCGTCGAGACCGCCGTCAACGCCCTCTGGGACGCCGCTCCGCTGCTCGGCGACCGGATCACCGTGGTCGGCGCCGGCATGGTGGGCTGCTGCGTCGCGCGGCTGGCCGGCCGGTTTCCCGGCGTGGACGTCGAACTCGTCGACCTCGATCCGAGCCGGGCGCCCACCGCGGCCGCGCTCGGCGTCCGGTTCGCGCTGCCGGCCGAGGCCGGCACCGACCGTGACCTGGTGGTGCACACCAGCGCTACCGCCGCCGGGCTGCAACGATCCCTGGAACTGCTCGCACCCGAGGGCAGCGTCCTCGAACTCAGCTGGTACGGCGACCGCGCCGTCGAGCTGACGCTGGGCAGCGCGTTCCACTCGCGCCGGCTGGCGATCCGGGCCAGCCAGGTCGGCACGGTGTCCCCGGCGCAGCGCCGCCGCGGCCCGGCCGACCGGCTGGCCCTGGCCCTGCGGCTGCTGGACGATCCGGCCTTCGACGCGCTGCTCACCGGCGAGTCCGACTTCGACGAGTTGCCCTCGGTAATGCTCCGGCTGGCCGCCGGCACGCTGCCGGCGATCTGCCATACCATCCGCTACTCCAGCAGCGACAACTCCAGCGCCGTCCAGTGATCTTCAGGGACCCGAGTGCAGCTTTCCCCGAGAGGTGAGCCGTGTTCAGCGTGACCGTCCGCGATTCCATGATGATTGCCCATAGTTTCCGGGGCGAGGTGTTCGGGCCCGCGCAGCAATTGCACGGTGCCACCTACGTCGTCGATGCCACCTTCCGCCGCCCGGAGCTGGATGCCGACAACCTGGTGGTCGACATCGGCCGCGCGGCCGAGCAGTTGCACGCCGTCCTGAGCGAGTTGAACTACCGCAACCTCGACGAGGACGAGGAGTTCGCGGGCGTCAACACCTCCACCGAAGCGCTGGCCCGGGTGGTCGCCGACCGGCTGGCCGGCCGGATCGCCGGCGGCGCGCTCGGCGAGCAGGCCCGCGGGCTGGCCGGCCTCGTCGTCACCTTGCGCGAGTCGCACATCGCCTGGGCCAGTTACGAGCGGGTGCTGTGACGGCAGTACACGCCGTGCTGCCGGCCGGCATCGACGATCCTGCCGAACCGAGCGGCGGCAACCGTTACGACCGGCGGATCTGCGACGGGCTGGCCGCGCTCGGCTGGACGGTCCGCGAGCACCAGCTGCCCGGCGACTGGCCGCAGCCGGATCGGGCGGCCCGGGCGCGACTGGCCGGCGTGCTCGCCGGCCTTGCCGACGGCACGGTGGTGCTGCTCGACGGCCTGATCGCCTCGGCGGTCCCGGACGTCCTGCTGCCCGAAGCCGTCCGGCTGCGGCTGGTGGTGCTGATGCACATGCCGGTCGAGGACCTGCGGGAGCGCGCGGTGGTGCTGGCCGCGGCGGCGGTCATCACCACCAGCGACTGGACCCGGCGCCGGTTGCTGGAGCGCTACCGGCTCGACCCGGCCGCCGTGCACGTTGCCGAGCCTGGCGTGTCCGCCGCCGCGCCGGCGTTGGGGACGGCGGCCGGGAGCGAGCTGCTCTGCGTCGGCGCCGTGACACCGGTCAAGGGGCATGACGTGCTGCTGGGCGCGCTGGCGGCGGTCGCCGACCTGCCGGTGCGGTGCCTGTGCGTCGGCAGCCTGACCCGGGAACCGGGCTACGTCCGCGAGCTGCGCCGGCGGATCGCTCTCAGCGGGCTCGACAACCGGATGTGCCTGGTCGGCCCGCGAACCGGCACCGACCTGCACGCCGCCTACGCCGGCGCGGATGCCCTGGTGCTGGCCTCACGGGCCGAGTCCTACGGCATGGTCGTCACCGAAGCGTTGGCCCGTGGCCTGCCGGTGATCGCGCCGGATCTCGGCGGCGTTCCCGAGGCGCTGGGCTTCGGCGCGGACGGCAACCGGCCCGGCCTGCTGGTGGCCCCCGGCGACGTGCCGGCGCTCGCGAACGCGTTGCGCAGTTGGCTGGGCGATGGCGGGCTGCGGGCCGGGCTGCGCCGGGCAGCCGGCGAGCGCCGGGCCGGCCTGCCCAGCTGGTCGGCCACCGTGGCGCGGGTCGCCCGGGTACTGGCGACCGTGGCCCCGTAGCGACCCGGAGCTGAACCGAGTGGCGTCCGGGCACGTATGCCAGGTCGGACGGTGCCGCCGGGCCAGCCGCGCGGTCTCCTCGACGATGGGCACGCCGATGGGTCGGACCTGGTGGGGCTGGGCCCGCCTGCTGGGCGGTGCGGCGATCCTGGCCGTGCTGGTGCGCCATCTCGGCACTGCCCCGTTCCTGCACGGGCTGCGCACCGTCGACGGCTGGTCGCTGGCCGCCGCGAGTGGCCTCGCCGCCGTCACGACGGTGTGCTGCGCCTGGCGGTGGAGCCTGGTCGCGCGCGGGCTGGGAGTCGCGGTGCCGCTCGGCGAGGCGATCCGGGCGTACTACCGCTCGCAGTTCCTCAACACCGCCCTGCCCGGAGGCATGCTGGGCGACCTGCACCGCGGCGTGGTGCACGGCCGCAGAGCCGGCGACGTCGGACGCGGGTTGCGGGCCGTCGGCTGGGAGCGGCTGGCCGGTCAGCTGGTGCAGGCCGCGCTGGCGGTACCGGTACTGCTGGCGCTGCCCTCGCCGGTGCGCCCGGCGATGCCGGCCGTGCTGGCGGTCACCGCGCTGATCGCCGCCCTGGCGCTGGTGGTTGGGGGTGGGCGGCTGCCGGTCGGTGCCCGGTCACGGTGGGCGCGGGTGGTGCGGGCAGCCGGTTCGGACCTGCGCACCGGCCTGTTGGGCCGCCGGGCCTGGCCGGGCATCGTGGTCGCGTCCGTGGTGGTGGTGGCCGGGCACGTCGCGACGTTCCTGATCGCCGCGCGGGCCGCCGGGGTGACCACACCGCCGTCCCGGTTGCTGCCGCTGGCGCTGCTGATCCTGCTGGCGATGGCGGTGCCGGTCACCATCGGCGGCTGGGGCCCGCGCGAGGGAGTCGCCGCCTGGGCGTTCGGGGCGGCCGGGCTGGGCGCGGCCGCCGGCCTTGCCACCGCCGTCGCGTACGGGATGCTGGTGCTGGTCGCGAACCTGCCCGGCGCCCTGGTGCTGGCCGCCGAACTGCCCCGCCAGGGCAACCACCGGCCGGTGCCGTCGCCACGGCCGGCCGCCGCGTCCTGGCCGGACGGGTCGGCCGCCGCGTCCCGGCCGCTGGCCGTCGCAACGCTCCCCGCAGCCCGGCGTCCCGGCGGTTGAGCGTGGCCGAGCGTCCCTACACCCTGCTGAGCTGCGGCATGTCGCTCGACGGCTACCTGGACAGCCCGACCCGGACCAGGTTGGCGCTGTCCAACGACGCTGACTTCGATCGGGTGGACGCCGTCCGGGCCGGCTGCGACGCGGTGCTGGTGGGCGCGGCGACCATCCGCAACGACAACCCACGGCTGCTGGTGCGCTCCCCGCAGCGGCGCGCCGAACGGCTGGCCCGCGGTCAGGGCCCGTCGCCGATGAAGGTGACCGTGACGGAGTTGGCCAAGCTGGATGCCGGCGCCCGGTTCTTCAGCTGCGGCGATGCGGCCAAGCTGGTGTACTGCGCCAGCGCAGCGGTCGACGAGGCCCGGCACCGGCTCGGGCCGGTCGCCACCGTGATCGATGGCGGCCAGCCGGTGGACCTGCGGTGGCTGACCGAGGATCTGGCCGGCCGGGGTGTCCGGCGCCTGATGGTCGAGGGCGGCGGCACGGTGCTCACCCAGTTCCTGACCGAGGATCTGGCCGACGAGCTCCAGCTGGTGGTGGCACCCTTCTTCGTCGGCGAGTCCGGCGCGCGCCGGCTGGTCGGTGCCGGCCACTTCCCGTGGAACCCGGACCGGCGCGCGAGGCTGGCCGAGGTCCGTCAGATCGGCGACGTGGTCCTGCTGCGGTATGCCCTGTCGCCGCGATTTGTCAGCGAATGACGGAGGAAACGCCGATGCCTGACCGGCTGCCGGTAGCGACGGTCCGCAGGCAGCTGATGCTGCCGCTGCGGTTCGCCGACGGTTACGTCACCACCGCGCGGGTGTTCAGCTTCGACGGCCTGGTCGACGGCCGGGAGCATCTGGCCCTCGGCCTGGGCGGATACGCCGACGGCCCGCCGGCTCGGGAGCCGGGTGCGGTGCCGCTGGTGCGCCCGCACAGCGAGTGCCTCACCGGCGACGTGCTGGGCAGCCAGCGCTGCGATTGCGGCCCGCAGCTGCGCGAGGCGGTCGAGCGCATCACCGACTCCGGTGGCTTCCTGCTGTACCTGCGCCAGGAAGGGCGGGGCATCGGCCTGTACGCCAAACTCGACGCCTACGCGCTGCAGGATGCCGGCCTGGACACCTACCAGGCCAATCTCGCGTTGGGCTACGCCGAGGACGAGCGCGACTACACGGTGGCGGCGCAGATGCTGCGGGCGCTCGGGGTGAGCCGGCTGGCGCTGCTGAGCAACAACCCCGACAAGGCCGCCCAGCTCGGCCGGCTCGGCCTGACGGTGACCGAGCGGGTGCCGACCGACCAGCACCTGTCCGCCATCAACGCGCGCTACCTGGCGGCCAAGGCCGGGCACGGCGGGCACACCCTGGGGCCGCCGGCAGCCCCGCCCGCGCCATTCGCCTCGCGCCTGACCGGCTGAGCGGTTCCGGCGCCGACGCCGTTGCCCTCAGTACGAGCAGAACCCCTCGGTACGAGCAGAACCCCTCGATACCAGCAGAACCCCTCGGTACGAGCAGAACCCGTCGGTACGAGCAGAACCCCTCGGTACGAGCAGAACCCCTCAGTGTCGGCGACCACCGCCGGCGAACGCACCTCTGCACGTGCGGTCGCGGCGTTCTCCGCACCACAGGAGAAACGCGCCCTGCCGCAACCTCGAACAATCGAGGAAAGGGCAAGCGTATCGAGGGGATACATATCGTGCTGGCAAGTCCGGTGGCGCCGCTGGCACCACATCCGCTGTTGGTCTTCCTGGTCGCGATCACCCTCCTGCTGCTGCTGGCCCGAGTGCTGGGCCGGATCGCTGAGCGGTTCGGGATGCCGGCGATCGTGGGCGAGCTGATCACCGGCATGCTGCTGGGGCCGTCCCTGCTGGGCCACCTGGCTCCGCGGCTGTCGAACTGGCTGCTGCCGCACCAGGCCGAGCAGATCCACCTGCTCGATGCGGTGGGCCAGTTGGGGGTGTTGCTGCTCGTCGGCATCACCGGCACCCACCTGGACCTGGGCATGCTGCGCCGGCGCGGCCGGGCCGCGGCAGCGGTCAGCCTGTCCGGGCTGATGATCCCGCTGGGACTGGGCATCGGGCTGGGGTGGCTGCTGCCGCACTCGGTGATGGACGGCGGCAAGGCCGGTCGCGGGGTGTTCGCCCTGTTCCTGGGCGTGGCGATGTGCGTGTCGGCCATCCCGGTGATCGCCAAGACCCTGTCCGACATGCGACTGCTGCATCGCAACATCGGCCAGTTGACGCTGGCCGCCGGCACCATCGACGACGTGGTGGGCTGGCTGCTGCTGTCCATCGTCTCGGCCGCTGCCACCACCGGGGTCAGCACCGGCAAGCTCACCCTCTCGGTGGTCTACCTCGTCGCGGTGCTGCTCTTCGCCGCCACGATCGGCCGCGTGCTGGTCGGCCGGATCATGACCCGGATCGCCCAGGCGCCGACCTCGGAACCGGCGGTTGCCGCGGCCGTGCTGATCATCCTGTCCGGCGCGGTCATCACGCACTCGCTCGGGATGGAACCGGTCTTCGGCGCCTTTATCGCGGGTGCCCTGATTGCCACCGTGCCCTCGGTACAGCCGAAGCTGGCGCCGCTGCGCTCGGTCGTCATGGCCGTGCTGGCACCGCTGTTCCTGGCCACGGCGGGGCTGCGGATGGATCTGACCGCGCTCAACGACCGCACCATCGCCCTGACCGCCGTGGCGGTACTTTCGGCAGCGATCATCGGCAAGTTCGTGGGCGCCTACCTCGGTGCCCGGCTGAGCAGGCTGAGCCGGTGGGAGGGGCTCGCGCTCGGGGCCGGCATGAACGCCCGCGGCGTCATCGAGGTGGTGGTCGCGACCACCGGGCTCCGGGTCGGCGCGATCAACACGGCCACCTACACGGTGATCATCCTGGTCGCCATCGTGACGTCGCTGATGGCACCGCCGTTGCTGCGGCTGGCGATGGCGCGGGTGGTGTACAGCGACGACGAGCGGCTGCGCAAGATCGACCACGACACCTGGCACGGTAGGACGCCGGACGATCCGGCCCGACTGGAGGGCAAACCGGCGCTCTGACCCGGCGTTCGGGCCCCGCAAGCCGGGTCGCCGGCGGCCGGTCGGAACTCCTCCGGCGGCTGGTGTCTGAACCGCCGGGGTTACGGCTGGTACGGCATGATGCCGGTCATGCCGAGCGCAGGGACGTCCTCCGATGTTCAGTGACCAGCCGGTCCTGACCGGTGAGCTGGTGCGGCTCGAACCGCTGACCGAGGCCGTGCTGGCCGACTACCTGGTGGGGCTGGCCGACCCGGAGGTGACCCGGCTCACCGGAACCCACGCGAGTTTTGAGCCGGCCCAGGTGGAGCAGTGGCTGAGCAGCCGGCAGGCCCAGCACGATCGCGCCGACTGGGCGGTGCTGCGCCGCGGGGGCGGGAGGTTCCTGGGGGAGGCGGTGCTCAACGACCTCGACCCCGAGAATGCGTCGGTGAACTACCGGATCTGGCTGGCCGGCCCGCGGGCCTACGGCAACGGCTACGGCACCGAAGCCACCCGGCTGGTGCTGGACTACGCGCTCGGCACGGTCGGCCTGCACCGGGTCAGCCTGGGCGTGCTGGACTTCAACCCGCGCGCCCACCGGGTCTACGAGAAGTGCGGCTTCCGGCTCGAGGGCCGGTTGCGGGAGGCGGTGCGCTGGGACGACGGCTGGCACGACGAATTGGTGATGTCGGTGTTGAGCACCGACCCCCGGCCGCCGGCGCCCGCGACCTGAGCTGACAGCTCGCACCGACCTGCCGCCGAACCGGTGCCCGGTCCGGCATAGTTCCGCCCTACAGGGGGTGGTGAGCGTGCCGGTCGTGGAGATCTGCCAGGCGCACAAGACCTATCGGCGCTGGCGCAAGCCGCCCGAGTATGCCGTCCGCGGCCTGGACCTCGAGGTCGAGGCCGGCGGCGTGTTCGGTTTCCTAGGTCCCAACGGTTCGGGCAAGACCACCACCATCCGGCTGCTGCTGGGCCTGGTCCGGGCCGACTCGGGAACCATGCGGCTGCTCGGCGAGCCGGTACCTGCCCGGTTGCCGCAGGTGATCGGACGGATCGGCGCGCTGGTCGAGACCCCGCTGTTCTTCCCCAACTTCAGCGGCCGGCGCAACCTGCGCCTGCTCGCCGATGCCAGCGCGATCCCGGCCCGGCGGGTCGAGGAGCTGCTGGACTTCGTCGGGTTGGGCGCACGGGCCGGTGACCGGGTCAAGGGGTACTCGCTCGGCATGAAGCAACGGCTGGGTATCGCCGCGGCGTTGCTGAAGAACCCCGAG
>JAVEEO010000470.1 GCA_030840415.1 Pseudonocardiales bacterium
GGCCAGAACCCAGCCGCCGAGGACCCGACCGGCGGCGACGGTGACGGTCTCAACCGCCGCGACCGCGAGATCCTCGCCTTCGAACGGCAGTGGTGGAAGTACGCCGGCGTCAAGGAGCAGGCGATCCGCGAGCTGTTCGACATGTCCTCCACCCGGTACTACCAGGTGCTCAACGGGCTGATCGACACCCCTGAGGCGCTGGCCGCCGACCCGATGCTGGTCAAGCGGTTGCGCCGGCTGCGCGCCAGCCGGCAGCGGCAACGGTCCGCGCGACGACTGGGCATCGAAGTTTGATCTAGACTTCACATCCGTGGCCCATCTCGCCCCTCCTGCCGTACCCCGTTCTCACCCCGCCGAGCGGTTGCTGGGCGCCCTGCTGCTGGTGCTCGGCCTGTCGCTGGCCCTGCTCGCCTACACCGCGCTCGGCCACCCTGGTGGCCGTCAGGCAAGCAGCACCCTGCTGCATCCGCTGGCCACTCCACCGGCCGTGGTCGCAGGCACCGCCGCGGCGGGCGCGGCCCAGGATGCCGGCTCGGCTCAGGGCGCCACCGCGCCCGCCGGCCAGCCCGGCACCGCCCCGACCGCCACCAGCGCCGCCCCGGCCGGCATGCCACTGGTGGTACTCGACAACACCGGCCGCCCCGAACTGGCTCGCAGCGCCAGCCTGCGCTTCGCCCAGGGCGGCTGGACGGTCACCGAGACCAGCACCTTCGAAGGCGACATCCTGTCCACGGCGGCGTACTACGACCCGGCCACCCCTGGCGCCCAGGCGGCGGCCGAGGCGTTGCAACGCCAGTTCCCCGAGATCCAGCGGGTCCGGCCGAAGTTCGTCGGGCTGGGCACAGGGCCGGTCATCGTGGTGCTGACCTACGACTACAGTCAGGAACTGACAACTTCATAGTTCCGCTCATCCAGAGGGGCAGAGGGACCGGCCCGTTGAAGCCCCGGCAACCACCAAGCACGACTCGCACACAGGTTTGACGCTGCTGTTCAGCCGCAGCTGTTCAGCTACTGCTGTTCAACTGCAGCTGTTCAGCTACCCAGTGCCCACGAGTCCGCACGGAAGGTGCCAACTCCGGCCTGGCCACGCACCGCAGGGGTGCCGCCGGGAAAGATGAGGAGAAAGGGCCTCCACCATGACCTCAACCATCCACCGCAACGCCTCGCCGGCGGCTACCCCGGCTTCGGCGCTGATCTGCCGCAACTGCGGCGCGGACTACCCGCTCGGCGCCCAGCACGCCTGCCTGGCCTGCTTCGGCCCGCTCGAGATCGGCTATGACGCGGGCCGGCTCGGCTCGGTCACCCGGCAGGACATCGAAGCCGGCCCGCACTCGATCTGGCGGTACGCCGGATTGCTGCCGGCCGGCCAGGACCCGGCCACCCGGGTCGATTCGGGCACCGGCATGACGCCGCTGATCCGGGCCGACCGGCTCGCCGACCGGCTCGGCTTCACCGCGCCGCTGTGGGTCAAGGACGACTCGGCCAACCCGACCCACTCGTTCAAGGACCGGGTGGTCTCGGTGGCCATCACCGCCGCTCGTGAGCTGGGCTTCCGCCGGATCGCCTGCGCCTCCACCGGCAACCTCGCCAACTCCGTCGCGGCACACGCCGCCCGGATCGGCATGGAGTCCATCGTGTTCGTGCCCTCGGACCTGGAGCCGGCCAAGATCACCCAGACCGCCGTCTACGGCGGCACCCTGGTCGCCGTCGAGGGTTCCTACGACGACGTCAACCGGCTGTGCAGCGAGCTGGCCGAGACCGACGAGTTCGAATCGACCGCCTTCGTCAACGTCAACGTCCGGCCCTACTACGCCGAGGGTTCCAAGACCCTCGGCTACGAGGTGGCCGAGCAACTGGGCTGGCGGCTGCCGCAGCAGGTGGTGGCCCCGATGGCCTCGGGCTCGCTGCTGACCAAGGTGCACAAGGCCTTCAAGGAACTGGCCGGCATCGGGCTGGTCGAGTCCCGGGACTACCGGATGTACGGGGCGCAGTCGGCCGGTTGCTCGCCGATCGCCACCGCCTTCGAGCACGGCCTGGACACCGTGGTCCCGGTGAAGCCGACCGGGATCGCCAAGTCGCTCAACATCGGCAACCCCGCCGACGGTCCGTACGCCCTGGACGCCGTGCGCGGCACCGGCGGCGCGATGGCGCACGTGGACGACGAGGAGATCCGGGCCGGCATCGAACTGCTGGCCCGGACCACCGGGGTCTTCGCCGAGACGGCCGGCGGGGTCACCGTCGCGGTCTGCAAGAAGCTGCTCGAATCCGGCCGGCTCGACCCCAGCCGGGAGACGGTGCTCTACAACACCGGCGACGGTCTCAAGACCCTGGACGCGATCGCCGGCCGGGTGGCCCCGACCGCGGTGATCGCCCCGACGCTGAAGGGCATGCGCGCCGCCGGCCTGCTCTGAGCGACTCGTTCGAGAGCCCCGAGACCGCCCGCCGGGCCTCGAAAAGCCCTTCCGGGCCGCTGCAAGCGGTTGCTGTCCGGTCGGCGGCAGCCAAATGCGCCGATCCGGTGGCGGGGTGCCGCGCTTCCCGGTAACTTGCCGTTTGGTCGAGTGACGGACGTTTCGCCAACGAAGGACCACGGTGGTGTCGCAACCACTGTGTGCACTGAGCTGCCGGGACCGTGGAACGAAGACCCCGGCGTCACGAGGTGTGGCGGCCCGGTCGAAGCCAGCAAGGAGTGCAGCGTGGCACAGGGCAGCGTGAAGTGGTTCAACAACGAGAAGGGCTACGGCTTCATCGCCGTGGACGGGGGCCAGGACGTCTTCGTCCACTACAGCGCCATCCAGTCTGACGGCTACCGGTCCTTGGAAGAGGGCCAGCGGGTCGAGTTCGAGGTCGCGCAGGGGCCGAAGGGTCCGCAGGCCGACGCGGTCCGGGTGGTGCAGCAGCACAACGCCTGATCGGTACGGATTCGCCGCGGCTCGCCCGGCCTCGAGGGCACGCTGACCGTTCCGGGCAGCGGGGACGAGCCGCGGTGTTTCCCGTGCCCGCAGACCGCTGTCGGCAGCCGCGGGCACGGAAACTTCGCCGCCGGTCAGCCGGAAGTGGAGTCCAGGTCCAGGCCGGTGTGGCAGGCCACGAAGG
>JAVEEO010000490.1 GCA_030840415.1 Pseudonocardiales bacterium
AGGCCTGGCGTGAGCAGGCCGCCACCTGGGTGGCCGGCTACCTGGCCGACGAGGCCGACCGCGGCGATCCGCAGCGCGAGCCGCGCGGCGTCGAACGCACCGTGGCGACCCGCACCGACCGGCTGGCCATCTCGGGCCGGGTCGACCGGATCGACGAGCGCGACGGCGAACTGGTGATCGTGGACTACAAGACCGGGCGGAGCCGGCTGGACGCCGATGACGCGCGCGGCTCGCAGGCCCTGGCCCTGTATGCGGTGGCCGCCGAGCGGACCTTGCACCAGCGGTGCCGCCGGGTCGAGCTGCACCACCTGCCGACCGGCGAGGTCGCGGCCTTCGAGCACACCGAGGAGTCGCTGCGCCAGCATCTCGACCGGGCCGGTGAGACCGCCACCGACATCCTCGCCGCGACCGACACCGTGGCCGGCGGCGCGGACCCGGCTGAGGTTTTCGTGCCCGTTCCCGGGCCGTCCTGCGGCTGGTGCGACTTCCGCCGGCTGTGCCCCGAGGGGCAGGCCAGCTCCCGGCCGCGAGCCAGCTGGGACGGCCTCGGCCTGCTGGATGCCAGCAAGTCCTGACCTCGCTCGCCGGGCCATGCCCCTGCCGCCCACAGCGGCGAGCCGGGCGCACGGCGGCAGTGACCTACTCGCGCCCGGGCTCGGGCAGCTGCTGCCAGAAGTCGAGCAGGGCGCTCACCGTCGCCGCAGGGTTCTCCACCGCCGGGGAGTGCGCCGCGGCCTCGATCACCCGGTAAGCGGCGCCCAACTGCCGGGCCATCGCGGCCTGCACCGCGGGTAGCCAGGCGTCGTCGGATTCGCCGTGCAGCACCAGCACCGGCACCCCGGTTCGGGCGAGCTCGCCGGTGCGATCCGCCTCGGTGCGCAGCATGTCTCCCATCACCTGCAACCCGACCGGGTCGGTGGCCAGGAAACGGCTGCGCAGGAAGGCCTGCAGCGCCGGCGAGGGGGCGACATAGCCGGGATCGGCCCGCGAGCTGGCTTCCAGGTACGTCCACAGGGCCGCCATGCCGCGGCTGGCCAGCACCAGTTCGCCGGCATCGAGCAGCGTCCGGCGCCGGCCGATCACCGCGGCGGGTCCGGAGCCCATCAGGGTGAAGCTGTCGAACAGTCCGGGCTTGGCCAGCACCGAGGCGCGGCCGACCAGGCCGCCGAGGGAATGCCCGACCAGATGCAGCCCGGCGCCGGTCACCAGCTCGGCGGCCAGTTGGCAGACCTCGGCGCCCAGCACCTCGATGGCGTAACCGGCCGGATCGCCAGCCCACGCGGACTCGTACTGGCCCCGTTGGTCGATGGCCACCGCCCGGTAGCCGGCGGCTGCCAGGGGTCGCAACAGCGGCTGGAAGTCCTCCTTGCTGCCGGTGTAGCCGGGCACCAGCAACACGGTCGGACGGCCGACTGCCGCGATGCCGCCACCCGCCGGAGCAGCCGCGTCAGCCGAGCCAGCCGCGCCCACCGAGCCAGCCGAGCCAACCGCGCCAACCGCGCCAGCCGCGCCAGCCGCGCCAACCGAGCCAGCCGAGCCAGCCGCACCGCCGGAACCGACAGCGTCATTCGCTCGGGCGGTACCGGCGGCGGTGTCCAGGGCGGCGATGGTGCCGCCGGGCAGCACGAACTCGGTCCGCATCGGCAGTCCCCTGGTCCTCACTGGTACATCCGCAGATCGGCGCCCGCCATCAGCAGGCCATTGCCGAACTCGAACGCCCGGTACCCGCCGCCGGGCAGCGCGGGGGACAGGGCCACGCTCGCGGCCGGCCGCCCGGTCGCGCTGGCCAGCCGCTGCACCGTCGAGTCGTCCACGGCGGCCAGCACGTCCAGTGCCCGCACGGTTGCCGGGCCGGTGGCCGCGGCC
The DNA here is from genome assembly GCA_030840415.1 of Pseudonocardiales bacterium. Lineage (GTDB taxonomy): Bacteria > Actinomycetota > Actinomycetes > Mycobacteriales > Jatrophihabitantaceae > Jatrophihabitans_A. The sequence continues at coordinate 1,867 of JAVEEO010000490.1, forward strand.
GACCAGTCGATCGTCCCGACCTTGGCGAAGCTGTAGAGCCGTCCGAGCCACAGCACCTCCAGCGGCTCGCCGTCGGCGGTCAGGCCGCCGGCCGCGGCCGCCGCCCGGGGCAGTTCGGCCAGCGCGGTGGTCAACAGGGCCGGCTGAGCCAGCTGGCCGGATGGGGTGTCGGCACCCTTGTCGGCGCTGTAGCTGTGCAGGATGCCGGTGCTCGGATCCAGCGCGCCCAGGAAGGCGCTCGCCGCCACCGGCACCATGGCCCGCGGGACCGTCACCGACCACTTCAGCTCGTCGGAGGTGAGTCCGCGCAGCACCAGTCGGTGCTCGCCGCCACAGGTGGTGCTGATCAGCACGCCCTGCGAGCCGGCCAGCGCCCGGTCCACCGAGCAGTGGTCCGGGGCGATCCAGTTCCACCGGTCCAGGCCGCCGGCGTTGTCGATGACGTGCACCGAGTACCGCGCCACCGTCAGCACCACGTTCGGCGCGCTGGCGGCCTCGGTGCTGCCGTTGTCGGTCATGGTGCGCTGCCACTTGATCGCCCCGGTCGCGGTCACCAGGCCGGTCACCTGGTCGCAGTTGCCGTGCCGGTTGTAGATCGCGATCGTGGTGGCGTCCTGCTGCAGCACCGAGCACAGCGTCTCGTCGGAGCGGGCGTAGTACCAGCGGACCTTGCCGGTGCGGGCGTCCAGGCCGTGCACGGTCCCGCTGTCGTAGCCGACCACCACGCCGTCCTGGATCGGGGTTCCGGCAGCGGGCCGGTCCGCGCTGCGCCAGGTTAGCGCCACCGAGTCGGCGGTGGACCCGATCGGCACAGGCGGCGGCGCGGCGGCGGTGCGGCCGCTGACGTGCACCAACTCGCCATGGGAGTACGCGGCCCGGACGGCCAGTACCGTCAGCAGGGCCAGGGCGGCCAGCACCGCGGCGTAGATCCGCATCGATCGGGTGGTTCGCGTCCGGTAGTCGGCCAGCGCCGGATGGACCGCCGGCGCGGTGGTCACCTGGCTGGGTTCTCCAGAGCTCAGCCCGTCCGGTTCTGACACCTCGATATCCGGGTGGTCCGGGCTCAGCCGGCGCTGCTCTGCTCGGCGGTCCCCGCACCGGCTGCCGAAGCACCGGCTGCCGAAGTGCCCGTCGCGGAAGCATCGGCCACCGGAGCACCGGCCCGGGTCCGGCGCCGCCGCCGGTTGCGGCTGGCCGCGGGCTTGCGCTCGGCCTGCTCGGCGTCCGCGCCTGATGCCTCCGAACGCGACCGGGACCGGCTCGACCCCTCCGAACGGCCAGACCGGCCGGAGCCAGACCGTCCAGAGCCAGCGCCGGAGCGGGCCGGTCGCTTGCGGTCCGGGCCACCCAGGTCCTCCACCGCTTCGGCGTCCAGGCCGGCCCGAGTCCGGGCTGCCCGGGGCAGCACGCCCTTGGCGGTGCGCGGGATGTCGAGTTCCAGGTAGAGGTGGTCGGAGGTCGAGTAGGTCTCGACCGGCTCGTGCAGCGGCAGGTTGAGGCTGTCGCAGATCAGCTTCCACTTGGGCAGGTCGTCCCAGTCCACCAGCGTCACCGAGGTGCCGGACTTGCCGGCCCGCGCGGTGCGCCCGATGCGGTGGACGTAGGTCATCGCGTCCTCGGGGCACTGGTAGTTGATCACGTGCGTGACGTC
>JAVEEO010000505.1 GCA_030840415.1 Pseudonocardiales bacterium
GACATCGTTGTCCTTCGCTGATGGCATTTCTGCGATGCGGTTACCGCAGCAGTGCCCGGCCGGCGAATTGCTGACAGCAAGTCACCGGGCCGCCCGTAAAGATCTGCCGACGGCAACACCGTCCGGACGGCGGCAAACCGAGCGGTACTGGGGGGTCCAGATTCTTGAGGGGATATGCCACCGCAATACCACCATACCGGTCGGCATTTCGGTACCCGGATAAAGCGGGCAGCCGGCCCCGGAGCCGGAGAGAAGGACCGATTCGGGTACGCCGCCCGGCCGATGCCGTCAGGCCGCGGTCAGTGGATGCCTCAGCCGCGCAGTTCGGCCGCCGCGGCCAGGAAGGTGTCGTTCTCGGCGGCTGTGCCGATCGTGATCCGCACCCCCGAGCCCGCGAACACCCGCACGATCACCCCGCGCTGCTCGCAGCCGGCACCGAAGGCCACCGCGTCCACGGCACCCGCCTCGGCCGGGCCGTCGGCCAGCCAGACGAAGTTGGCCTCGGAATCGGGCACCTGGTAACCGGCTGCTCGCAGCGCCCCGGTGACCCGGGACCGCTCGGCGACCACCTCGGCCACCCGGTCGGCGAGCTGCCGCTCGGCCTCGGGCTCCAGGCTGGCCTGCGCGGCGGCCTGCGCGACGTGGGTCACCGCGAACGGGACCTGGGTCTGGCGGACCGCCAGCGCCACCGCGGGATCGGCGGCCAGCCCGTAGCCGATCCGCAGGCCGGCGAGGCCGTAGGCCTTGGAGAACGTCCGGAGCACGATGATGTTGGAGTAGCGCTCCAGCAGGCCGGTGCCGTCCTGCACCTTCTCGTCGGTCACGAACTCCCGGTAGGCCTCGTCCAGCACCACCAGCACGTCGGAGGGCACCTCGTCCAGGAACTCGGTGAGCCCGACCCCGGACACCGCGGTGCCGGTCGGGTTGTTCGGGTTGCAGACGAAGATCAGCCGGGTCCGGTCGGTGACCGCGGCAGCCATCGCCGGCAGGTCGTAGGCCTGATCGCGCAACGGCACCTGCACCGCCCGGGCGCCGCTGATGGCGGTGATGATCGGGTAGGCCTCGAACGAGCGCCAACCGAAGATCACCTCGTCGTCCTGGCCGGCGGTGGCCTGCACCAACTGCTGGCACAGCGACACCGAGCCGCAGCCGGCCACCAGGTGCTCGATCCCGATGCCGAACTTGGCGGCCAGCGCCTGCAGCAGCTGGCTGGAGTTGGTGTCGGGGTAGCGGTTGGCGTCGGCGGCCGCCTCGGTGATCCGGTCCAACACGTGCGGCAGCGGGCCGTAGGCCGTCTCGTTGCTGGCGAGCTTGATCGAGCCGGGGACGGTGCGGCCCGGCACGTAGGAAGGCAGCGAGGCCAGGACGGGGCGCATCCGAACAGTCATGCCTCGAGGCTATCGCGCACCGCTGCCGGGCTCGATCGGGTTCGGCCGATGCGGCGAATTCAGCCCCGGATCGCGGCGGCCGCGGCCAGCACCGCGAACGCCGCGAACATCGCCGCGGCGATGCGGTGCACCAGCTGCAGCGGCACCCGGCGCAGGATCACCCTGCCGACCAGCATGGCCAGCGCCGCCACCCCGACCAGGGCGAGGAAGGCTCCCAGCCCGATGGCCACCGGCTGGCCGTAGCGCGCGACCAGCCCGGCGGTGGCCAGCTGCGAGGCGTCGCCCCACTCGGCGGCGAACAGCACTCCGAAGGAGATGCCGAAGATCCGCCGGTCGCTCAGTCCCGAGTCGGCCGCGTTACCGGCCTGCAGGCCCTCCTCGTCCTCCTCGGTGGTGACGCTCTCCCGGAACAGCAGCACCGCGCCGGCGGCGAACAGCAGCGCCACCACCGCTTCCAGCACCCGGTGCGGCAGCAGGTGCAGCAGGCCGCCGGCAGTCACCGCGACCGCGCACTGCACCGCGAAGGCGGCGGCGACCCCGGCCAGCACCGGCCGCCGGCGGTAGCGGGTGGACAGCACCAGGGTGGCCACCATGGTCTTGTCCGGAAGCTCGACCAACAGGATCGCGGCGAAGGCGATGGCAAACACCGCGAGGAAGGAGCTCATTGCCCACCATTGTGCCCGGTCAGCGGCTGGCACCGGGCGGTGGCCTACCCTGGCCTGAATGAGTACCTGGCTGGCGGCCGGCGCCGTGATCTTCGGGGTGGCCGGCTTCGTGGCCGGGGTGCTGGCGCTGCGCACCCTGGGCCGGCTGCGTCGCTCGGTGGCGCTGCTGTCACGCGGGACGTCGGGCCGCGAGACCATCCTCGAGGTCGCCGACAAGCACATGGCCGCCAGCGAGGCGGTGCGCAAGGACATCCAGGAGCTGCAGCGCGACCTGGCCGCGGCCCAGCGGGAGCTGGCTTCGGGGGTGGCGGCCGACCGGCAGGACCTGGCCGCGACGGTGCAAGGCCTGACCAGCTCGGTCGGCACGGTGCTGCGGCGGGTGGCGCTGGTGCGCTTCGACGCCTTCGAGGACCTCGGCGGCCGGTTGTCGTTCTCGCTGGCGCTGCTGGACGACGGCGGCAACGGCATCACCCTGACCTCGATCGCCAGCACGTCCGACACCCGGCTCTACGCCAAGGCGCTGACCGGCGGTGCCGGCGAGCATCCGCTCTCGCCCGAGGAGGAGCAGGCCGTCAAGGCGGCGCTGGCCCGCTGAGCCGGCCGGGCAGTGGCTGCCCCGAACTAGACTTCCTGCGTGCCGCCCGCAGTCCCGCTCCCGCCCGGCCCGTACGGCTTCCTCGGCCCGGAGGGCAGCTTCGCCCACGCGGCGGCCCAGCAACTGGCCAGCGGTGCCGTCCCGGTGCGCCTGGTCGGCTTCGCCACCGTCGCCGAGGCCGTCGACGCGGTGCGGGACGGCACGGTGGCCGCGGCGGTGGTGCCGCTGGAGAACTCCGTCGAGGGCGCGGTGCCGGCCACCTTGGATGAATTAGCCGAACTGGCTCCGCTGCCTGGGGGCCGGCCCCTGGTGATCGCCGCCGAGCACTACCTGCCGGTGGTGTTCGACCTGCTGGCCCGGCCGGGCACCCGGCCGGCCGGCATCGCTACCGTCGCGACCCATCCGCACGCCGCCGCCCAGGTGCGCCGGTACCTGCTGACCGAGCTGCCGGCAGCGACCCTGATCCTGGCGGACTCGACCGCCGGTGGTGCCCGCGCGGTCGCCGAGGGCCGCTACGACGCGGCGGTGGCCCCGGCCGCGGCCGGCCCGCGCTACGGCCTGGACAGCCTCGCCCATGACATCGCCGACAACCCGGGAGCGGTGACCCGGTTCGTCCTGCTGGGCCGCTCGGCCGCCCCGCCGCCGCCGACCGGCAACGACCGCACCACGGTGCTGATCTTCCTGCGCGACAACCATGCCGGCGCGCTGCTGGAGATCCTGACCGAGTTCGCCACCCGCGGGATCAACCTGACCCGGATCGAGTCCCGGCCGACCAAGGGCCGGCTCGGCCAGTACTGCTTCTCGATCGACTGCGAGGGGCACGTCGCCGACGCCCGGGTCGGCGACGCGCTGGCCGCGCTGCACCGGGTCTGCGCCGACGTGCGCTACCTGGGCTCCTACCCCCGCCGGGACGGCCGGGTGGGGGCCGTCCTCGACGGCCGGGCCGACGCCGACTTCGCCGAGGCCGGCACCTGGCTGGAACGCATCCGCCGGACCGGCGCGAGTTAGCCGTACCTGCCGCGCCGGGGGGCTACCGGTGCCGCGGGCTACCGGTGCCGGGGGCTACAGGTAGAGCCCGGTGTTGGCCTCGATCCGCTTGGCGGCCACCGCGTGGATGTCGCGCTCGCGCAGCAGCAGGTAGTCCTCGCCGGAGATCTCGACCTCGTGCCGGTCCTCGGGGCTGAACAGCACCCGGTCCGCCAGCTCCACCGAGCGGACGTGGTTGCCGATCGCCAGCACCTCGGCCCAGATCAAGCGCTTGGCGACCTGCGCGGTGGCCGGGATCAGGATGCCGCCCGACGACCGGCGCTCGCCCTCCTCGGCCGACACCCGCACCAGTACCCGGTCGTGCAGCATCTTGATCGGAAGCCGGTCTGACGTGGTCACGGTGCCAGCCTAGAAGTCACGGGGCCAGCCTAGAACGCGCCTTCAGGCCGGGTGACCGGCAGGAGTCACTTGGCCAGTACCGCCCACAGTCCGACGGCCACCGTGGCGGCCACGATCAGCAGACAGCCGGCAGCCAGCAGCCGGGACCCGGCCACCGATTGGGCCGACTCCTCCTGCGCGCTGGTGACGGCTCGCACCGCCACCGAGAACAGCACCGTGATGCCGACGCCGGCGACCAGCGCCACCACGGCCACGTTGCGCAGTACCGCCAGGTCCAGGTAGTCGCCCATGGTGGTCAGCTCGCCGCCTGCTCGAGGATCGGGGCGCGCTCGATCGAGTTCAGCGAGCGGCCGAAGCGGTCCGAGGCGTCGTTGACGTTGTCAGCGCTGACCGGGTGCCGGCGGGACCAGAGGTAGAAGCCGGTCAGCACGGCCACCGCGGCGAGTGAGACGAGCACGATCTGCCCGGTGCCGCCGCCGTCGACGATCAGGCCGATTCCGGCAGCGACCAGCGCGGCCGCCGGCAGCGTCAGCACCCAGGCGATCACCATCGAGCCGGCCACCCGCCACCGGACGTCCGAGCCACGCCGGCCGAGGCCGGTACCGAGCACCGCACCGGAGGTGATGTGGGTGGTCGACAGCGGCAGCCCGCCCTGGGTGGCGGTGAGCAGCACCGCCACCGAGGCGGTCTGGGCGGTGAAGCCCTGGGGTGGCTCGATGTGGGTCAGCCGGTGGCCCATGGTGCGGATCACCCGCCAGCCACCGAAGTAGGTGCCGGCCGCGATCGCCACCCCGCAGCTGACGATGACCCAGGCCGGCGGGTCCGCGCCGGGGCTGATCTGGTGATCGGCGATCAGCGCGAGGGTGATGACGCCCATGGTCTTCTGCGCGTCGTTGGTGCCGTGCGCCAGCGACACCAGCGAGGCCGAGGCCAGCTGGCCGTAGCGGAAGTAGCGGTGGCTGCGGGGCCGCTCGTCGGGCCGCGCGATCCGGTAGCTCAGCCGGGTGGCCAGCATCGCCACCAGGCCGGCCAGGATCGGTGCCAGCACCGCCGGGATCACCACCTTGGCGATGATCGAGTGACCGTGTACCGCCGAGGTCCCGGCCGAGACCAGGGTTGCCCCGATCACCCCGCCGATCAGGGCGTGCGAGGACGAGGACGGCAGCCCGAGGCTCCAGGTGACCAGGTTCCAGACGATCGCGCCGAGCAGGCCGGCGAACACGATCGGCAGGGTGATGGCGCCCGAGGCGACGATGCCGCTGGCGATGGTCGCGGCGACCTTGATCGACAGGAACGCACCCGCCAGGTTGAGCACGGCGGACAGCGCGACGGCCGCTCTCGGCTTCAGTGCCCCGGTCGCGATCGACGTCGCCATCGCGTTAGCGGTGTCGTGGAAACCGTTGGTGAAATCGAAGGTGAGGGCGGCAGTAACAACGATGAACAACAGGGCGGCATCGTGCACGGAAAGAACGATTCACGGTGTACCCGCCTTTGGCAAACGCTCACCGGGATTTAACACACGTGTGCCCGAATTGTGGTTCTGTAGCGCCGTTCCAGCCGCTCCGGGCAGCATCGCGGGTCAGATTTTCTCTCGCCCGGCTAGGCTGGTGGGAGTGATCGGGCAACAGCACGTCCTCGCCATTGCGGCACCGCCGGCCCCGTGCCGCGCCGGGTCGGCCCGACCGTGATCCGGCTGCTGGCCAGTGACCTCGACGGCACCCTGCTGCGCAGCGACAACTCCGTCAGCCAGGCCACCCGGGACGCCCTGGCGGCCGCCGAGGCAGCCGGGCTGGTGGTCGCCTTCGTCACCGGCCGGCCCCCGCGCTGGTTGCACGAGGTGGCTGTGGCGACCGGGCACCGGGGCGTCGCGGTGGCCGCCAACGGAGCGCTGACCTACGACCTGCACACCGAGACCATCCTGGCCGAGCACCCGCTGCCGCCGGACCAGCTCGCCGAGGTCACCCGGGTGCTGCGGGCCAAGATCCCGCAGGTCCGCTTCGCCCTGGAGTACGGCCTGGACTTCGGCTACGAGCCGGAGTACCGCCACGACTGGAACATCGTCCCCGACACCGACCGGGCCGGCCGGCCGCTGCCCACCCCGGCCGCCGTGGAGCTGGCCGAACTGCTGGACAAGCCCGCGGTGAAGCTGCTGGCCCGCGGCCGGGGCATGGCGGCGGACGAGTTCATGGACCTGGTCGAGGAGCTGGTCGGCGACCAGGTCACCGTGACCCGGTCCGGGCACTCGCCGCTGGTGGAGATCTCGGCCACCGGGATCACCAAGGCGTTCGGGCTGGCGGCACTGGCCGACGCCCACGGCATCGACCGGCAGCAGGTCGCGGCGGTCGGCGACATGCCCAACGACGTGCCGATGCTGGAGTGGGCGGGCCAGTCCTACGCGGTCGCCAACGCCCACCCGTCGGCGCTGGCCGCGGCCGGCACCGTGCTGGCCGAGACCAACGACGAGGACGCGGTGGCCACCCTGATCCGGCGACTGCTGCAGGGCTGAGCCCCAGCACCGGGCGGCCCGGCGACCTGCCCGACCGGCTCGACGAGCGCGCTAGAGGTACTGTCCGGTGCCAGGCTCGCCGTCGGCACCGGGCCGCTGGAACCCGGGCAGGCCCGGGCCCGGGCCGGGACCGACCTGGCCCGGCAGCGCCCGTCCACGCATCTGCTCCAGCTGCGCGCGGGCTGCCATCTGCTGGGCGAACAGCGCGGTCTGGATGCCGTGGAACAGCCCCTCCAGCCAGCCGACCAGCTGCGCCTGGGCGATCCGCAGCTCGGCCTCGCTGGGCACGTGGTCGTCGTCGAAGGGCAGCGTCAACCGGTCCAGCTCCTCGCGCAGGTCCGGTGACAGGCCCTCCTCGAGTTCCTTGATCGAGGACTGGTGGATCTCGCGCAGCCGGACCCGGCCGGCCTCGTCCAGCGGCGCCGCTCGGACCTCCTCCAGCAACTGCTTGATCATGGTGCCGATCCGCATCACCTTGGCCGGCTGCTCGACCTGCGACATCACGTCCTGCTCGCCGTCCTCGGCCTCGGCGGCCGCCTGCAGCAGCACCACCTGCTCGGCGTGGGAGGCCGAGTCGCCCGGCCCGCCGTCAACGCCGGCAGCGCCGTCAGGGGCGCCGGTGGCCGATGCGTCGTCAGTCATGAACACGTCCTGTCTGGAAGGGGTTCGTCCGATCTGAAGGGCAGACCTGCCCGCGATGGCACTGGACTCGATCCTAGAGGCCGGCGATCAACCGGTCGCCAGCACCAGCTTGCCGATGTGGTCGCTGGCCGCCACGATCCGGTGCGCCGCGGCGGCCTCGGCCAGCGGCAGCACCTCGTGTACCACCGGACGGACCCGGCCGGCCTCGATCAGTGGCCAGACGTGCGCCTCGGTGCCGGCGACGATGGCGGCCTTCTGCTCGGTCGGCCGGGCTCGCAGGGTGGCGCCGAACAGGCTGGCCCGCTTGCGCAGCAGGGTGGCCAGGTTCAGGTTGCCGGTGGTGCCGCCCAGCATGCCGATCACCGAGATCCGCCCGCCGGTGGCCAGCACGTCCAGGTTGGCCGGCAGGTACTTGGCGCCGATGGTGTCCAGCACCACGTCCACCCCGGCGCCGCCGGTGTGCTCGGTGAGCACCTCGACGAAGTCCTGGTCCCGGTAGTTGACCGCCAGCTCGGCACCCAGTTCGCGGCAGGCGGCCAGCTTCGCCGAACTGCCGGCGGTGGCGAAGGCCCGGCTGCCCTGGGCGGCGGCGAGCTGGATGGCCATCGTGCCGATACCGGAGCTGCCGCCGTGCACCAGGAAGGTCTCGCCGGGAACCAGCGCGGCCGCCGGCCCCCGGTCCAAAACCATCGACCAGACCGTGCAGGCCACCTCGGGCAGCGCCGCGGCGCTGATCAGGTCCAGACCGGCCGGCACCCGCATCAGCTGCACCGCCGGCACGCAGACCCGCTCCGCGTACCCGCCGCCGGTCAGCAGCGCGCACACCTCGTCGCCGACCTGCCAGCCGGTGACTCCGTCGCCGAGGCCGGCGATCCGCCCGCTGCACTCCAGCCCGAGGATCGGCGAGGCGCCGGGCGGCGGCGGGTAGTTGCCGGCCCGCTGCAGCAGGTCGGCCCGGTTCACCGCGGTCGCGGCCACCTCCAGCAACACCTCGCCGGCAGCCGGCACCGGGTCGGTCGCCTCCCCCAGCGACAGCACCTCGGGGCCACCGGGACCGGAGGCCAACACCGCTTTCATGCCTCAAACCTACCTGCACCCACCGGGCCGGACGGACTGGGCGAGAATGGCGCCATGACAACGGTGTCGGTGGGCCTGGGCCCCCTGGATGAAGCAGACCTGGTGGCCGTCGCCCGTGCCTGGGCCCCGGTGGAGCTGAGCACCGAGTCGGTGTCGGCGATCGCCGCCTCCCGGGCGATCGTGGAGGCACTGGCCGACGACGTCGAGCCGCACTACGGCATCTCCACCGGCTTCGGCGCGCTGGCCACCAAGCACATCCCACCCGACCGCCGGGCCCAGCTGCAGCGCTCGCTGGTGCGCTCGCACGCCGCCGGTTCCGGCCCCGAGATCGAGACCGAGGTGGTCCGGTCGCTGATGCTGCTGCGGCTGTCGACGCTGGCCACCGGCCGCACCGGCATCCGGGTCGAGACCGCGCGGACGCTGGCTGCCCTGCTCAACGCCCGGATCACACCGGTGGTGCGGGAGTTCGGCTCGCTCGGCTGCTCCGGTGACCTGGCGCCGCTGGCGCACGTGGCGCTGGCGTTGATGGGCGAGGGCGAGGTGCGCGACGCGGCCGGCCGGCTGCAGCCGGCCGGCGAGGCACTGGCCGCGGCCGGCATCGAGCCGGTGACCCTGGCCGAGAAGGAGGGCCTGGCGCTGATCAACGGCACCGACGGGATGCTCGGGCAGTTGCTGCTGGCCTGCACCGACCTCGACCTGCTGCTGCGCACCGCCGACCTGACCGCGGCGATGTCGGTGGAGGCCCTGCTGGGCACCGACCGGGTGTTCGCCGCCGACCTGCAGGCGCTGCGGCCGCAGCCGGGCCAGGCGGTCGCGGCGGCGAACATGCGGGTGCTGCTGGCCGGCTCGCCGATCGTGGCCAGCCACGCCGGCCCGGACTGCACCTACGTCCAGGATGCCTACTCGATGCGGTGCGCGCCGCAGGTGGCCGGCGCCGCCCGCGACACCCTGGCGCACGCCCGGCGGGTGGCCGGCTACGAACTGGCCGCGGCGGTGGACAACCCGGTGGTGACCCTGGACGGCCGGGTGGAGTCCAACGGCAACTTCCACGGTGCCCCGGTGGGCTACGTGCTGGACTTCCTGGCCATCCCGGCGGCCGATGTCGCCAGCATGTCCGAGCGGCGCACCGACCGGATGCTCGACGTGGCCCGCTCGCGGGGGCTGACCGCGTTCCTGACCGACGACGCCGGGGTGGACTCCGGGCACATGATCGCCCAGTACACCCAGGCCGCCATCGTGTCGGAGCTCAAGCGGCTCGCGGTGCCGGCCTCGGTGGACTCGATCCCGTCCTCGGCGATGCAGGAGGACCACGTCTCGATGGGCTGGTCGGCGGCTCGCACGCTGCGCCGATCGGTGGACGGCCTGACCAGAGTGCTGGCCATCGAGCTGCTGTCCGCGGCCCGGGCGCTGGACCTGCGCGGGCCGCTGCAGCCGGGTCCGGCGACCGGCGCGGTGGTCGCCGCGCTGCGCGAGCAGGTGCCCGGCCCCGGGCCGGACCGGGTCCTGGCGCCGGAGATCGAAGCCGCCTACCAGCTGGTCGCGTCGGGGGCCGCGGTAGCCGCCGCCAACTCAGCCCTGGCCGCCCCGCTGAGCTGACAGCCCGGCAGGCATTGTGCGGCCCGAAAGGTCGCGGAATCCGAGCTGATCACAACGTTTCGGGCCGCACAATGGCCGCCGCCGGGCGGCTCAGACGGCTGAGCTGAACGCCTGGGCGCGTAACGCGTCGAGGTCGGCGCCGAGCTGGGAGACCCGTTCCCAGTCGACGCCGGCACCGCAGCGGATCAGCCAGTTGGCCAGCAGCCGGTGGCCACCCTGGGTCAGCACCGACTCGGGATGGAACTGCACGCCCTCGATCGGCAGGCTGCGGTGCCGCACCGCCATCACCACCCCGGACGCGGTCCGTGCGGTGACCTCGAGCTCGGCGGGCAGGGTGTCCTCGCGGATCGTCAGCGAGTGGTAGCGGGTCGCGGTGAACGGCGACGGCAGGCCGGCCAGCACCCCGTCACCGGTGTGCAGCACGTCGCTGGTCTTGCCGTGCAGCAACTCCGGTGCCCGCTCGACCACCGCCCCGAACGCCACCCCGATGGCCTGGTGGCCCAGGCACACCCCGAGCACCGGCTGCCCGGACTCGGCAGCGGCGGTGACCGCGGCCATGCTGATGCCGGCCTTCTCCGGAGTTCCCGGCCCGGGCGAGATCAGCACGCCATCGAAACCGGCCAGCTCTGCCGCGCCGAACTCGTCGTTGCGCCGGACCGACACCTCCGCGCCCAGCTGCGCCAGGTACTGCACCAGGTTGTAGACGAAGCTGTCGTAGTTGTCGATGACCAGGATCCGCGTCATGCCACCCAGTGTGCGCCGCCGGTCAGCGGGTGACGGTGACCGGCCCGGTCAGCGGGTTGGCCGGCAGCCGGGGCTCGACCCAGGGAAAGACCACGAACAGCAGCAGGGCCGACACCAGGGCCACCAGCAGCAGCGCCTGCAGCAGCCGCAGCGCGGTGCCGCCGGGCAGTTGACGCCAGATCCAGCCGTACATGGTCAGCTCGTTCCTCCGGGTAGCTCCCGGGGCAGCGCGCCACCGGCGCGTGGCACCGCGCGGACCAGTTGGGCGTGCACGATCAGCCGCTGGTTGGCCGAGTACTTCGGGTGGCAGGTGGTCAGGGTGAGCAGGGCCCGGGTCGCGGTGGCCTGCGGATGGTTGGGCACCGGGTCGATCACCCCGACGGCGTTCGGGGACACGATCTCCCGGCCCCGCACCCCCTGGCTGTCCGGCTTGGCCAGCGCGGCGGCGACCGCCGCGTCCTGCTTGTCCCGGTCGGCGATCCGGATGGCCGCCTGGTAGGCGGCCCGGTTGCCCAGCACCGAGTAGACGTACCAGTTGCTGGCGGTCTGCACCACGATCATGTCGCCCGGACGCAGCTTGTCCAGGTTCAGGAACGGCTCGCCCTTGCCGACCCGGTGGCCGGCGACGGCGAAGTTGCCGAGCTGGCCGGGCAGTTGGCTGGTGACGTAGTGGCCGGGACCGGCCGCCAGGTCGCTGTCGGAGGTGCCCTGCACGATGGTCCGGGCGTAGTCCTTGCCGAACGCCGGGATGTAGAGGTTGGCGAAACCCTGTCCGGCCGGCAGCACCACCTGCTTGCCGACCGGCAGGTTCAGCCTGTCCTGACCCTTGAGCGGGTCCTGGCCGTGCTGCCAGGCGGTGGCCAGCCGGTGGTGCACCTGGGCCTGCCGGTGGTCGGCGAACAGGTTGGAGACCCAGACCTCGTAGACGACGAACAGCAGCAGGACGGCTCCGCAGGTCACCATCAGCTCGCCGGCGCCCCGCGCCAGCGTCCGCAGGCCCTCGTCGATCCGGTCGGGGACCGATCGGTTACCGACCGAGCCACGCCCGCCCCGGCGCCGGGCCGGCGGAACGAAGGTGCCCGCCGGGTTCTCGGCTGCGGCGGAGAAGTCCCAGCCGCCGCGGTGCTTGCCACTCATCGGCTGCTCACGCCCTCCGCCCTCCCCCGCCGAGTGCCCGCCTCACTGGCCGACGGCCGCGTAGCTCAGCCCGATCGGGGCGTCGTAGGCGGGCACCGCGATCTTCGGCCGCTCGGTCACCTGGTAACCCAGGCCGTAGGAATCCGCGTCCTTACGGTACTGCTGCAGCCCGATCGATTCGTTCAGCGCGATCCGCATGCCCCGGACCGGCCCGATCGCGGAGATGGTGAAGGGCGGCGAGTAGACCCGTCCGTTGAGCAGCAGGGTGTTGCCGACGCAGCGGACCGCGCTGGTCGCCGACAGCCGCTGGTCCATCACCCCGATCGCCTCGGCGCCGCCGGCCCACAGCGCGTTCACCGCGGCCTGCATGTCGGACTGGTGCACCACCAGGGCATTGGCCTGGGCCGGGTCGTCCACCGGCTCGGTCGGGTGTGCGTCGTCGAGGGTGACCGACAGGCCCGGGCCGGTCATCGCGACCAGCCCGGCCGGCGCCAGCAGCGGTTGGGCCTGGGCCTTGATGGCGGCGATCCGGGCGTCGGAGCTGGCCAGCCGGTCGGTGGCGGCGGCCACCTGGCTCTGCAGTTGACGCAGCAGGTTGTCGTCGTTTGCCACCTTGGTCTCGGCCTGCCGGATCAGGTCGGTGAGGTTGCTGCGGCCGGCCGAGCGCAGATCGGTGCCCCGGGCGGTGCGGGCGGTGGTCGCGGCCAGCAATCCGGCCAGCAGGGCGATCACCGGCACCAGCGCCCGCCACAGTCCCGGATTGGCGGGCCGGGGCAGCCGCCGACGCGGCCGGTCGCCCGGCCGGATCGCGGTAACGCCCTTCATGCCCCTACTGTCCCATTCCGTCCGGCAGCCAGCCAGCTGCGACAGCCCGACCCGCCGGCCGCACGAGCGAGGCGTCCGAGGCGTCCGCTCGGGCCTGCCGGACTGGTAGTGCGACAATTAGGCTAGCCGCACCGCCGCCGGGTCCATGAGGAGACGCACGTGCCGAAGTCCAAGGTTCGCAAGAAGTCGAGCTACCAGCCCTCGCCGGTGACCGGCCCGCGCGCGAGCGCCAGCAGCGGCGGCGCCAAGCTCGCCAAGCCGAGCCCGCCGTGGTACCCGGTGGTGATGGCAGCCTTCCTGCTGATCGGGCTTGCCTACATCGTCGTCTACTACATGGCCGCCGAGAGCATTCCGTTCATGAACAGCCTGGGCAGCTGGAACTTCGCGGTCGGCTTCGGCTTCCTGATCGTCGGCCTCGGCCTGGCGGTTCGCTGGCGCTGAGCCGCCGCATGTGGACGACCCGGACATCGCGCTGGTTATCCACAGGCTATTCCACGGCTGTGATTACACCGCTGTAGTTCTCCCCAGCTTCGTCCACGGCTGTGGACGACGGCGGTCGTACCGAGCTGGCAGCGGCTCCGTCCAACTGGCGCAGCAGATCGGTGCGGATCTGCTGGGTACGCCACAGCGTCAGCCCGACCAGCACCACCAACAGCCCGGCGAGGCTGGCCAACTGGATGGTGCGCAGCCGGTCGGTCAGCGGCTGCCGAGATCCCAGCGTCCACCCCAGCAGCGCCAGGGTGGCCAGCCCGCCGAGCACGAAACCTCCGACATGGCCGAGCTTGGAGATGCCGGGCACCGAGAAGGTGAACACGAAGTTGATGCCGATGGTGATCACCAGCAGCCGGGTGTTGAACCCGACGATCCGGGACAGCACCAGGGCCGCCGCGAACAGGCCGAAGATCGCTCCCGAGGCGCCCACCACCGGCTGCCGAACGTCGCCGAACAGCAGGATCGCCACCGAGCCGCCGAGCGCGCCCAGCAGGTAGACGGCAAGGTAGCGCCACCAGCCCATCACCCGCTCCAGCGGCGGCCCGATGGTGTAGAGGGCGAACATGTTCAAGAAGATGTGCAGCGGGCCCAGGTGCAGGAAGGCCGCGGTCACCAGCCGCAGGTAGTCGTGCTGGTAGCCCACCACGTTGGGAACCAGCTCCCAGTCCCGGAACAGCGCGGTGTTGGTGTTGTCGATCAGCGAGCCGCCCGGCCCCAGCCCGGTGATCAGGTAGACCACGATGTTTCCCGCGATCAGTGCCCAGGTTACGTAGGGCGGCTGGGTACGAGCCGGCGCGCCCACCACCGTGCGGCCCTGGCGGACCGAGGCTGCGCCGGCCCGTACATCGTCCGGGCACTGGAAGCCCACCGACGCCGGCCGCTGGCACTCGGGACAGATCGGCCGGTCGCAGCGAACGCACCGCACGCCGGTGAGCCGGTCCGGGTGCCGGTAGCAGCCGGCGAAGCCGTAGTACGGATCCGGACCGGCGGGCGGTTGCGTCGGCTGCATGTCGGTGTGCTGTCGCGGAGGGCTGGGGCCTAGACGTCGGTGACGTCGACCGAGTTGATGGTGATGTCGGTGACCGGACGGTCCGCGGCACCGGTGCGGGTGGTGCCGATGGCGTCGACCACGGCCCGGCTGTCGGCGTCGGCGACCTCACCGAAGATGGTGTGCCGCATGTTCAGGTGCGGGGTGGGCACGGTGGTGATGAAGAACTGGCTGCCGTTGGTGCCCGGCCCGGCGTTGGCCATCGCCAGCAGGTACGGCCGGTCGAAGCGCAGCTCGGGGTGGAACTCGTCGGCGAAGTTGTAGCCCGGGCCGCCGGTGCCGCGGCCCAGCGGGTCGCCGCCCTGGATCATGAAGTTGTCGATCACCCGGTGGAAGACGGTGCCGTCGTAGAGGCGGGCGTTGGTCTTCTGGCCGGTCCGCGGGTCGGTCCACTCGCGGGCGCCGGTGGCCAGCTCGACGAAGTTGGCGACCGTCTTGGGGGCGTGGTTGCCGAACAGGTCCACGGTGATGTCGCCGGCCGAGGTGTGCAGGACGGCCTGCTGGGTTGCTGCTGTCACGAAACTGACTCCTGTCGTCACTTGATCTTCGGCGCAATCGCCCGCGCCAGGGAAAAGGCGTTCAGTGCAGGGTATGGCTGCCGGGTTCGCACCGTGACCACCGAGGTGCCCCTGGCGAACACGCACTGCCAGGTCCGGTTGCCCTGCAGGACGGTCCGGAAGGCCACCGCGCCGTCGCCGATGCCCGCGTCCGACTGCACTTCCGGATGCCCGCCGGCCGATCCCACCATGGCGTTGTAGGCCTCGGTCGCGGTCCGGAACCGGGCGATGGTGATCTCGCCCACCACCGCGCTGTCGTCGTAGGAGAAGTAGAACCGGCAGCCCACCGGGCGGCTCTGCAGCAGCGTGACCCGGCCGACCCGGCTGCCCTCGAGGTCGGCGAAGTCGGCGGCACTGATGTAGGGGCAGCTGCCGTCGATCTCTTTCAGGCCGCTCGCCGTGCTCAGGCTCGGACGCGGAGTGCTGTGGATGGTGCTGGGTGGGCTGGACTGTTCTCCACCGGCGCCGCCGAGGCCGGTCGGCTGGCTGGTCGGTGCGGACGAGGGGGTCGGCGAGGCGGCCGTCGAACCGGACGCGCCGGTGCTGCCAGCCCCGGAGCTGCAGCCGGCCAGCGCCGTCAGCACGATCGCGGCCAGCGCCGCCAGCCGGCTCACCCCGCCCACCGGTCAGCCGCGTTCGCTCAACGGGGCCGCCGGGCTGCCACATCCGCGGCGGCCAGCGCCAGGCTGTCGTCCAACGGCTCGAGGTCGGTGCCGGAGCCGCGGCGGGCGTAGGCCCGGCGCAGCAGCTCGTCGGCGAAGGCCGGGCTCTTGGCCAGCACCGGGCCGTGCAGGTAGCTGCCGAAGACGTTGCCGCGTACCGCACCCTCGGTCTGATCCGCACCGTTGTTGCCACGGCCGGTCTCGGTGCGGCCCAGCGGCTCGACGCCGGGCCCCAGTTCGGTCAGGCCGCTGTGGTTCTCGAAGCCGACCAGCCGTCCCCAGGGGGTCTCGATGGAGTTGTTGCCGATCAGCCGCCGGTCCGAGCCGGTGGTGACGACGTCCAGCACCCCGACGCCCTCGATCTTGTGGCCGTCCTTGGTCAGGAAGTGATGGCCCAGCAACTGGTAGCTGCCGCAGATGGTCAGCATCACCACGCCGTCGTCGGCCATCGCGCGCAGCTCGGGACCCCGGCTGACGAAGTCGCGGCCGATCTCGCCCTGGGCGGCGTCCTGGCCGCCGCCGCCGAGCAGGATGTCGGTGCCGGCCGGCAGCGGGTCGCCCACCTGCACGCCCACCACCTCGGCAGCCAGGCCGCGCCACTGCAGTCGCTTGCGCAGCACCAGGACGTTGCCGGTGTCGCCGTAGATGTTCAGCTCACGCGGGTACAGGTGCGCCAGGATCAGCGGCTTCATCGCAACGACGCCACCTTCGTCGGTGTCCGACCGGTTCTTCTCATGAGACCGCCACCCCGGTCAGCCGGGCCAGCACCTGGTGCAGCTGCCACATCGCGGTGTAGGTCGAGAACACCACGACGGTGTCGCCCGGAGCGACCTCGGCGGCCGCCTGCTGGACGGCGCGGCCGAGGTCGGCATCGATCCGCTCGACCGGCAGGCCGTCGTAGTGCAGCCGTACCGCCATGTCGGCCGCGCGGGTTCCGGAGGTGATCAACCGGCCGGAATTGCCTTGCAGGACCGAGGAGAACTCGACGTCCCACAACCAGGACAGGTCACGGCCGTCGGCGTAGTCGTCGTTGATCGCGATCACCGTCGCGGCCGGCCGCAGCCCGGTCACCGTGCGCAGCGACTGCCGGAAGCCGGCCGGGTTCTTCACCAGCTGCAACACCACCCGGCGACCGCCGAGGTCGAAGGACTGGCCGCGGCCGAAGGCCGGTTGCACCGCGCGCAGCCCGGCCGCGATGGTGGCCGCGTCCAGGCCGAAGGTAAGCGCCAGGGCGGCCGCGCCGGCCGCGTTCTGGGCGTTGTGGGCACCCTCGGCGTGCAGGGTCAGCGCCTGCTCGGTGTCGCCGATCCGCAGGGTGAGCTCGGTGCGCTCGCCCAGCTCCAGGCTCAGCAGCTCGACCGCTGCCTTGAGCTCGGAGAACCGCAGATCGCCGCCGTACATCTCCTCGTCGGTGGGAAACTGCTCGCGCAGCGCCGGCGCCACACCGAAGTAGCTGACCTCGACGGCGAGACCCGCGGCCACCGCGACCAGCCGGGGGTCGTCGCGGTTGACCACCACGTGGCCGGTGGTGCGGGCCGCGACCTTGCCCAGCAGCTCGGCGGTGGTGTCGATCTCGCCGAAGCGGTCCAGTTGGTCGCGCAGCACGTTGAGCAGCAGCAGCCGTTCGGGTTGGTACACCTGGCAGAACCGCACCGCGTGCGCCTCGTCGAGTTCGAGCACCGCGACGTCGGCCGGCGTGCGGCCGAGCCAGGACGACTGCTGCACCACGGAGGTGAGCACGCCCCGGACGAAGTTGCCGCCGGTGTCGTTGGTCAGCACCCGGTGCCGCTGGCCGAGGATGGTGGCGACCATCTTGGTGGTGGTGGTCTTGCCGTTGGTGCCGCTGACCACCACCACGCCCAGCGGCAGCCGGGCCAGCCGCCGGGGCAGGAACCGGGGAAAGAGCTTCTCCACCACCAGGCCGGGCAGCGCGGTACCGCGCCGGCCGGTGGCCCGCAGGACCACCAGGGTCAGTTTGCCGAGCCAGATCGCGAGAAGGTCCATGGTGCTGCCCAGGCTACCGATCCACCGGCCGGCCA
>JAVEEO010000540.1 GCA_030840415.1 Pseudonocardiales bacterium
TTGACGGTCAACGTGTCATAGGCGGTGGTGGTAGTGGTCTCGGCGGTGTCGATGTGCAGCCAGAAGCTGAACGTCGCGACACAGCCGGACGGGATGCTCACCGACTGGGACAGGGTGTCGGTGTGGGCGGTGCCGTAGCCGTTCATCCAGGCCTTCCAGGACCCGGCGTGCGCGGCTTCACCGGTGGAGTTGTCGACCACCCCGGCCGAGGCGGACCAGGGTGCGGCGGTCCCGGTCTCGAAGCCGGGGTTACCCAGCTTCTGCCCCGGCGAGGTGCAACCGCCACCGGTGGAGCTGATGGTCCAGCTGAAGGTGGTCGAGCCGGACCCGCCCGCCGACGCGGTCGCGGTCACCGTCGAGGAGAAGGTGCCCGCCGCGGACGGGGTGCCGGAGATGACGCCGGTCGAGGAGTTGATCGACAGACCGGTCGGCAGCCCCGAAGCGCTCCAGGTGTACGGCGCGGTGCCACCGGAAGCCGTCATGGTCAGGCTCTTGGCGGTGCCCACCGTGCCGGTCTGCGAACCCGGGTTGGTGACCGTCACGCCGCTGGTGCCGTGGGTGACGATGGCGTGGCTGATCGCGCAGTTGTTGGTGTCGTTGGACCAGCTGGCCTGCTCGGCGTAGGTGCCGAACGAGCCGAAGGAGATGTTCGCGGCGCCACCGGTGGTGCCGGGCGACAGCCACGCGCACTCGTCGGAGTTCTCCTGGCCCGCGTAGGAGCTGGTGGTGTGGTTGGTCCAGCCACCGGCCGGGTTCTGGTCCGACATCATCTCCTGCCACTCGTGGCCCAGCGTCATCGTCCAGCCGTCCAGGGTTCCGGGCGAGTTGACGAAGCCCACGCCGCAGCCGGCACCGGAGTCGATGTTGTACGGCTGGTTGGAGAAGGCGATGTCGCCGTAGGGCGAGCTCGCCGCGCCACCGGTCAGCGTGGTGTCACCGTTGTAGTCGTGCCACGCGCAGTACTGGCCCTGGTAGTTGTCCGGGTTGGTGCCGTGTGGCGACAGGATCACGTAGTAGGCGTAGCGGTTGGAGGCAGCGGTGGTGTTGCCGAAGTGCGCGGCAGCATTGACCGCCTCGACGGCGAGCTGGTGACCCGAGGCCGCGGCCGGCGAGGCGACCGAGTTGTCATACCAGACACCGGACAGCACGCCACCGGTCTGGTAGGGGATGTAGCTGGCACCGCTGGCCGGGCAACTGGTCGCACCGGTGGCCACCCCCGCGCCGTCGCACCACTGGGTCAGCTCGGCCGACCACAGCTCGTTGTTGGTGCCGATGCCCTTGAACATCTGCTGGGCCGCCCCGGCCGCACCGGCCGAGTCGCCGCTGAACTTGGCGTTGCCGTTGGCGTCGGTGGTCTGGGTGCCCCACTGGCTGCCGTAGAAGACGAAGTAGACCTTGGAGTGCCCGCTCTGCACGCCGATGCCGTCGACACCGCCGCCGTAGGACAGCGTCTGGGGGCCGGTCGCGGTGATGGTCGAGGGGTGCGCCTTGGCGTAGGCATTCATCTTGGCCTGGTTGTCACGGGTGGGGATCACGCCGTGCCGGTAGCTGTGACCGACCGCGGGCGAGTACGGGTTGCCGGTGGCCGCGGCGGCCGAGCCGGCCGTGACGATCCCGGTGACGGCCAGGGCCGCGAGGCTCGCGACCCCGACGATCGCGCCGCTGCGGCGCGACCTGGTGTGCAACGTCATGTGTGACCTTTCGGGAGGGGTAGGGCAGGGACGGAGGGCAGGGGCAGTACGCGGCAGCGCGTCCGGGCCAGTTCGACCCGGGCGCGCCGCCGTTGTTTCTCGAGGACCGAGCCGCAGCCGCACGAGGCGGCGCGGGCACGGGTCTTACGGCGCCGAACGGAACTCCTTTCGCCGCCGTGGCGGGGGCAGCCACTGGACAGGACTCAGGCGGTACGAACCGCCGGCGCTTTTGGTGGTTCGGGCGCGAACGTAACCGAATGGACAATAAGTAGTCAATGGCGGGATCGAGATTTAGTTCAGACCCGACTTCTTCCGTTGGCATCCTTCGAAATCCAAGTCATGCAGTCACCAAATCCTATTTGCATGCTATTCACATCTCGAACACATTAAAGCCTGCCGGTGCCCGCCGGTGCGGTGATCGCGTCCTGGCACGGGCCCGGTGCAGACCGCGCTCAATCCGGGCCGAACCGGCGGCCTCGCCGGCGCCACCGACGTTGGCAGGCCTCGCCCGTCGCAGCGTGGGCAAGGACCGAGGCAGCCCCACGCGAGTCGATGTGAGCGCAGCACGAACATCCAGGTAGTACCGGGCAGATTCGAATCGTGGCGAGCCGACTGCCGGAGCTCGCGCCGGGCGACGCCGCGACACCGACACCGCTGCAACCTGCCGGAACCGCCGCCGGGCGCCGGCGCGGAAATGCCGGCAGACGCATTTCCGGCTACCGCGTTCTCGCCATTCGAACCCGCCGGGTCCGACCTGTCAGGACAGCACAGTCAAACGCCCGCCGTCCTGCGACGGGCTGCCACTCGCCGGCGGCCGATCGACCTGCCGAATTATCCGGCTGCCGTCGCCGGTGACAATTTCGCCGATCCGGGGATGGCAGCGTCGCAGAACCTCCGTCAATCCCGGACCGCACGATCCGCGTCGCTGATTTCGAGGAACAATCCCTCGACCGCGACCCACGGCCGGCCATTCCTACCGGTGCGAGCGCACGCCGCGTCGGCCGGCCCTGGCTCTGTGCGGCGCCGTTCGTACCGGCCGCCGCGGGGTGCCCGCCCACCCCGGATGAGTGGCAGGACCCGCGGACGATCATGCAAAATGCTCAGGTCAGCTTCTGCGTACGAGCAGACGATCCGGTCGAGGTAGGGCGTGTGGACACCAGCGAGATGATGGAACTGTCGCAGGAGTTCGCCGTCCTCGGCGCTGAACTGCACGGCGTCGGGGACAACCAGGCAGCATTGCGCAGGATCGTGGAGTTGGCGGTCAAGCACGTCGACGGCTGCAACTGGGCCAGCATCACCACGCTGCGCAGCGGTCAGGGCTACAGCGTCACCGTCTCCGACGAGGTGGCCGGCCAGGTGGACGCGCTGCAGTACCAGTTGGGTGAGGGACCGTGCCTGTCGGCTGCCGAGAACTCCGCCGACTACCTGCTCTTCGACGTCCGGGACGAGCCCCGCTGGCCCCGGTTCGCCCGGGCGGCCGCCGCCCAGACCCCGGTTCGCAGCGTGCTGGCCTTCCGGCTGGCCGCCGGCCGCCCGGTGGCCCTGAACCTGTACGCGGACCAGCCGGGTGCCTTCAGCTCCGATGCCGTCGACACAGCCACCATCTTCGCCGCCCACGCCTCCATCCTGGTCGCGCTGAACGAGGCCCAGGACCAGGCCACCAACCTGGAGGCCGCGCTGGAGAGCAGCCGGGTCATCGGCGTGGCGCTGGGCGTGCTGATGTCGGCCCGCAAGGTGACCCAGGAGCAGGCCTTCCAGTTGCTGCGGACGGCCAGCCAGAACCTGCACCGAAAGCTGCGCTCGATCGCCGCCGAGGTGGCCGAGACCGGCACCCTGCCCGAGCTGCCGGCGCCCAGAACGGCGGAGCCGACCGAGGCGAACGGCTAGCGACCGCCGGCCGGTGGCGGCGGCTCGGTCATCGGATGGGTGCCTGCCAGGGCGGGCTGGTCGCTGCCTGCCAGCACCTTGTCGGAGATGGTGAGCCCGGCCAGCAACCCACCGGCGATGCACAACCCGGCAGCGATCAGCACCGCCCGGTGGAAGCCGGCAGACAGCGCCGCCGGGTCCGACAGCGCCGCCGGGGTGATGCCGGCCAGCGCCGGCAGCACCGCGACGGCCAGCAGGCCGGCCGTCCGGGCCACGGCGTTGTTGACCGCCGAGGCGATGCCGACCTGGCGTTCCGGAGCCGCGGCCAGCACGGTGGCGGTCAGCGGTGCCACCGTCGCGCTCAACCCGAGGGCGAACACCAGCATGGCCGGCAGCACCCCCGTGAGGTAGGCCGAGCCGGCCCCCAGTCTCACCAGCAGAGCCAGCCCGGCGCCGGCCAGCACCGGACCGAACGTCATCGGCCAGCGCGGGCCGATCCGCTGCGCCAGCCGGCCCATCCGGGCCGACAGCACCAGCATCACCGCCGTCACCGGCAGCAGCGAGCTGCCCGCGGCCACCGGCGTGAAGCCGGCGACCAGCTGGAGTTGCACCGGCAGCAGGAACAGCGCCCCGGACAGCGCCGCGTAGACCAGCAGGGTGACCAGGTTGGCGGCGCTGAACTGCCTGGAGGAGAACAGCGACAGCGGCATCATCGGATCCCGGCCGCGGTGCTCGTTGACCGCGAACGCGATCAGCAACAGGGCGCCGGCCGCCGCGGTGACCACCAGCGACACCGGCCAGCGCCGCACCGGGCCCTCGGTGAGGGCATAGACCACAGCCCCCAGCCCCAGCGCGGCCAGCGCCGCGCCGGTCAGGTCGAGCCGCCCGGTGGCCTGCTCGTCGCGGGTCTCGGGGACCCAGCGCCGGGTGACGGCGAGGACCACGGCGGCCAGTGGCAGGTTCAGCAGGAACACCAGCCGCCAACCCCAGGGGGCCACGCCGGCCAGCAGGCCGCCGACCACCGGCCCGATCGCGGTGGCGATGCCCCCCAGCCCCGACCAGGCGCCGACCGCCGCGGCCCGGTCCTCGCGCTGGAACACCGCCTCCAGGATCGCCAGCGAGCCCGGGGTGAGCAGTGCCGCGGCCACCCCCTGGACCGCGCGCATGCCGATCAGCACCTGCACGGTCGGCGCCAGCGCGCAGCCGGCCGAGGCGATCGCGAACCACAGCACACCCTGGGCGAAGATCCGTCGCCGGCCCAGCCGGTCACCGAGTGAGCCGCCGAGCAGCAGCAGCCCGGACAGGGTGAGGGTGTAGGCGTTCAGCAGCCACTGCAGGCTGGTCAGGCCGGCGTCCAGGTCAGCCCCGATCCGGGGCAGCGCGACGTTGACCACGGTGGCGTCCAGGGCCGCGATCCCGCTACCCAGCACGGCGGCCGCCAGCACCCACCGTCCGGCGCGCGAGCGCAACGCCAGCGGTCCGGGCGGTGCGGTCATCGGGCACCCCGTCCACGTCCCGGACCGCCGGGCACC
Source organism: Pseudonocardiales bacterium (assembly GCA_030840415.1). Classification (GTDB taxonomy): domain Bacteria; phylum Actinomycetota; class Actinomycetes; order Mycobacteriales; family Jatrophihabitantaceae; genus Jatrophihabitans_A. Next base: position 5,090 of record JAVEEO010000540.1, read on the forward strand.
CCTGCAGGCATGGTGCCTTCCTCCCTCGCTGACGACTCGCCGGCGGCCGACGCCCGACTCGACGTCCCACCCTAGGACGACTGGTGGTCGCCGGCGCCTCCAGCCGAGCGGTGGTCAGTCTCGCATTCCCCCGGCCGCACCGGCGGCGCGCAGTGACGCGAAAAGGAAGCGGGAGCCGGAGTGCCGCCGAGGGGGTGCGCCACCGACCCGCCCCGGTGCTTCTGCTGAAATGGAGGCATGATCGAGACGTTTTCCGATGTGCTCAGCGCAAACCGCGACTACGCGGCGAGCTACATCGACCGGCAACTGGAAGGCCGGGCGGCCCGCGGCCTGGCGGTAGTCACCTGCATGGACTCGCGGATCGAGCCGTTGGCCATGCTGGGCATGGACAAGGGCGATGCCAAGATCCTGCGCAACGCCGGCGCCCGGGTCACCGAGGACGTGCTGCGCACCCTGGTGCTGGCCGTGCACCTGCTCGCGGTGCGGCGGGTGATGATCGTGGCGCACACCGACTGCCGGATGTCGAAGGTGACCGACGAGCAGGTGCACGCCCACATCCTGACCGGTTCCGGGGTGGACACCCGCAGCCTGGACTTCGGCACCATCGCCGATCAGCGGGCGGTACTGGCCCGCGACGTCCGCAAGGTCCGCAGCTCGCCGTACCTGCCCAAGGATCTCGCGGTGATCGGCTGCGTCTACGACATCCGGACCGGCGCCCTGAGCGTGGAGGTCGACGGCGCGACGCTGGACGTCTGAGCGGTCAGTCGACCTCGAGCCCGGTGGCCTGCTTCTGCTTGTCCGGGGTGAGCTTGGAGGTGTCACGCGGCTCGGCGAACGGCGTCTGGTCCGCGGGTTGACCGGCCTCGATGGCGCGGGCGTGCTGCAACTCGGCGTTGAACTCGGCACCGAGCAGGATCGCGACGTTGGTGATCCACAGCCAGACCAGGAAGATGATCACGCTGGCCAGCGAGCCGTAGGTCTTGTTGTACGAGCCGAAGTTCGCGACGTAGAAGGCGAAGCCAGCCGAGGCGACGATCCAGATCAGCACGGCGAGCACGCCGCCGGGGCTGATCCACTGGATACCCGGCTGCTTGACGTTGGGTGCGGCGTAGTAGAGCACCGCCAGCATCACGCTGACGATGACGATCAACACCGGCCACTTCACGATGCTCCAGATCAGCAGGCCGGTGTCACCGACACCGAGCGCGTGACCGACCCGATCGGCCAGCGGACCGCTGAACACCACGATCGCCGCGGCAAGCACCCCCAGCACAGCCATCGCGAGGGTGATCGCCAGCCGCAGCGGAACCGTCTTCCAGATCGGGCGGCCCTCCCCCATCTCATAGATCGCGTTCGAAGCCCGCATGAACG
>JAVEEO010000008.1 GCA_030840415.1 Pseudonocardiales bacterium
TGGTCACCAGGCCGGCCGGCAACTCCCGGGCGATCCGGGCCAGGCTCTGAGGTGCCATCATCCGGAGCTGGGTGGCCCAGGCGGTGGACTCGGCCGCGACCTTGAGTTCGCCGCCGACCAGGCTGACCGGCTGGCAGCGGGCGGCGATGTCGGCTCCCACCACGCTCGACCACTGACCCATCAGCCTGGCGTGTGCCAGGGGCGCCACCCACCCCAGCTCGGCTATCGCGCTGCCCAGGATGCTGCGGAGCGGGGCTGGGTCGCGCTCGTCCGGGCGCGCGCCGCTGTAGCCGCCGCCCTCCCGGCCAGCGCGCCGCAACCGGGCCGCCCGGCTGGTGCCCCGCCCGGCGGCTCGGCCTGACGACATGGCCCGCGCCGAGCGCAGTGCGCCGGCCGCCAGGTCCTGTGCCACCGGGTCCCCGGACGGTCCGGCAGAAGTCGGTCCGGCAGAAGTTCCAGCGTCGGAGATAGCGCCGTCGGAAGTAGGGCCGTCGGTCGCGTCTGGCGCCGGATCACCCTCCGTATCCGGTGGCACGAGTCGCTGGCGTGTGGATAACGCAGTGGGATCTGGGGACAACTCCTCGTCGATCCCGGCATTCCGGTCCGGCCGCCGGTGGATATCCGCACGGCGGTGATCGTCACGAGCCACGGGAGATCTCACCGTGCGCAATCGCATAGTGGGCCCCGGTCAGGGCCGGCGGCACGTCACCCGGGACCGCGGCCGAGATCAGCACCTGCTCGGCCTTGCTGGCGATACCGGCCAACTGGTCCCGGCGGGCGACGTCGAGCTCGGCGAACACGTCGTCGAGGATCAGTACCGGCTCGGCACCGTCGGCCGACAGCAGTTCGTAGCAGGCCAGCCGCAGCGCCAGCGCCGCCGACCAGCCCTCCCCGTGGCTGGCGTAACCGCGCAGTGGAAGCTCGTTGAGGCGCAGCTCCAGGTCGTCGCGGTGCGGACCGACCAGGCTCACGCCCCGGTCCAATTCCTGGGGCCGGACCCGCGACAGCTCCTCCAGCAGCGACGCCGACAGCGTTTCCAGAGATGGAATTACGCCGGTGTCATTACCTGCGGCCACCGGCACCGAGCTGACATAACCAATCGCCAACTGGCCGCTACTCGGGGCCAGCTCGGCATACGCCTGGCTGACATGGGGCCGCAGCGCCGCCACCAGTTCCAACCGGGCGGCCAGCAGTTGCGCGCCGGAACTCGCCAGGTGGCCGTCCCACACCTCCAGGGTGCGCAGGTCACCGGCCCCGCCGGCCCGGCGCGCGGCACCGGCGGTCTTGAGCAGCGCCGCCCGCTGCTTGAGCACCCGTTCGTAGTCGGCGCGTACCCCGGCCAGCCGGGGAGTCAGTTGCACCAGCACGTCATCGAGGAAACGACGGCGCTCGGCCGGGTCGCCCCGCACGATCGCCAGGTCCTCGGGGGAGAACAGCACGGTCCGCAGGCCGCCCAGGATGTCGCGTGGCCGCGGCACCGGCGACCGGTTCAGCTTGGCCCGGTTGGTGCGGCCGGCGGTGATCTCGACCTCGAGCACCAGTTGCCGGCCGGACGACACCACCGCGGCCTGCACCACCGCCCGCTCGGCACCGGCCCGGATCAGCGGGGCGTCGGTGGCCACCCGGTGACTTCCCAGCGTCGCCAGGTAGCCGACCGCCTCCAGCAGGTTGGTCTTGCCCTCGCCATTGGGCCCGACCAGCACGCTGACGCCGGGCTCGAAGCTGAGGTCAGCCCGTGGCCAGTTCCGGAAGTCGGCGACGCTGAGGTGCTGGACATACATCGGGGCCGACTCCCGGCGGGGCTCAGGACGCGCCGGGCGAGATCGCCTGCGAGGCGGACACGCTGCCGACCGCTTCGACGGCGTGGCCGCCGAACTGGTTGCGCAGCGCGGCGACCATCTTCATCGCCGGCGAGTCCTCCTGGCGCGAGGCGAACCGTGCGAACAGCGCGGCGGTGATCACCGGCATCGGAACGGCGTTGTCGATTGCCGCCTCGACCGTCCAGCGGCCCTCGCCGGAGTCGGCCGCCCAGCCGCGGATCTTCTCCAGGCCCGGGTCGGCGTCCAGGGCCAGCACGGCCAGGTCCAGCAGCCAGGACCGGATGACGGTGCCCTGCTGCCAGGACTTGAACGTCTCGGCGACGTTGTCCAGCAGCGGCGAGGCTGCCATCAACTCGTAACCCTCGGCGTAGGCCTGCATCATTCCGTACTCGATGCCGTTGTGGACCATCTTGGCGAAGTGCCCGGCACCGACCGTGCTGCCGGCGTGTACGAAACCACCCTCGCCCTCGGGCTTGAGCGCGTCGAAGATCGGCTGTACCCGGGCCACGTCCTCGGCAGCGCCGCCGACCATCAGGGCGTAGCCGTTCTTCAGGCCCCAGACCCCGCCGGAAACACCGGCGTCGACGAAGGCGATGCCCTTGGTCGCGAGCAGTTCGGCGTGCCGGGCGTCGTCGGTGTACTTGGAGTTGCCGCCGTCGACGATCAGGTCGCCCTCGCTGAGCAGTTCGCTGAGAGCCGTGACGGTCTGGCCGGTTGGATCGCCGGCCGGAACCATGATCCATACCGCACGGGGGGCGGTCAGGGTGCTGACCAGCTCCTCCAGTGAGGCGACATCGCGAGCCGATTCCGGTCCCCGGTCGAACCCGACGACGGTATGACCGCCCTTGCGGATCCGCTCGGCCATGTTGCCGCCCATCTTGCCCAGCCCGATGAGACCGATCTCCATGCTGCCCCCCACCTCTCCTGCTGTGCCCGGTTGGCTCGCGCACCTCGAGATTTCACCGTAGCCGCCACCGTAGGCCTTTACAGCGTCGGGCGGGCAGACCACCCCGGCGCATCGCCTGCCGGACCGGTCGGGGAATTACAGGTTCCCCACTGTCCCCACGTCCTGACAGGTAGTTCTTGTATTTCTATGCAGAGCTAAGTCATCGTCGTCATAAGGCCTGTGGACGCTGTGGATAACAGGTATTCGGCCTGATCGGCAGGCGTGCCGGGTGTGCATGCACCCTCGAACAACCTGGGAGGCCGGGCAACGCCGAAGTGGACAGCGGGTTGCGGCTCGTGAGCGTCCACATGACGCGCCGGTCTTGTCCACACTGCTACCCACACTGTGTGGAAGCGCATGACTACGAACCGGCTCGACACGAGCCGGCTGGTCGGTGGGCAGGACGGGTACCCCGCTAGGAGCGGGCGCGGGTCCGGATCCGGCTGGTCAGCTCGGTGATCTGGTTGTAGACATTGCGACG
>JAVEEO010000028.1 GCA_030840415.1 Pseudonocardiales bacterium
ACGCTGCTGCGCAGGTCGGCGCCGGTGCCGGCGGTCGGCTCGGTGAGGGTGAAGGCCACCTTGATCTCGCCGCTGACCTGCGGCAGCACGAACCGCTCGCGCTGGGCGTCGGTGGCGAACTGGTCCATCGAGCGCCACACGCCGTTGCAGACGTGCACGATCATCCGGACCGAGGCGTGCGACATCGAGACCAGTTCCAGCACCTCGAGGTAGCGGGAGAACGGGATGCCCCGGCCGCCGTAGGCCTCGGGTGCCGCCAGCCGCAGGTAGCCGCGCTCGCGCAGGTCGGCCCACAGCTTGTCGGGCACCGCCCGGGCCTGCTCGATCTCGGCCGCGTACTCCTCGCCGGGGCCGCGGACGAAGGCCTCGACCTCGGCCAGCAGGGCCTGGAACCCGGGCTCGTCGAACTGTGTCACGGCTGTACCTCTCGCTTGATCCGTTCGCGGAGCAGGTACTTCTGCACCTTGCCCGCCGGGTTCCTCGGCAGCTCGGCCACCAGCTCCAGCCGCTCCGGCCAGTAGTGTATGGACACCTGCCGGGCGTCCAGGAACTGCTGCAGCGCCGCCAGATCGAGCGGGGCGCCGGCTGCCTCGGCCACCACCTCGGCCACCACGAAGGCACAGGCCCGCTCGCCGAGCCGCGGGTCGGGCATCGCGACGATGGCCACCTCGCGGATCGCCGGGTGCTCGTGCAGCAACTGCTCGATCTCGGCGACCGGCACCTTCTCGCCACCCCGGTTGATCACGTCCTTGACCCGGCCGGTGAACCGGACGTAGCCGGACTCGGAGATCACCGCCAGGTCACCGCTGCGATACCAGCCGTCCGGGGTCAGCGCCTCGGCGGTCAGATCCGGACGGTCGAGGTAGCCGGCGAACAGGCAGCCACTGGTGATCTCGAAGTTGCCCTCCTGACCCGGGCCGAGCACGTTGCCCTCGTCGTCGACCACCCGGACGCCCACCCCGGCCAGCGCGCGACCGTCAGTTCCCCACACCAGCGCGGGCTCGTCGCCCGGTGCGGCCAGGGTGCCCAGGCAGGTCTCGGTGGTGCCCCAGGCGCCGCACACCGCCGCGTCCAGCAGCCGGGTGGCCCGCTCGGCCAGTGCCCGGGGGACCGCGGTGCCGGTGGCCACGAAGATCCGCAGGCGTTCGGGCCGCTGCCCGGTCTCGGCCACCGCGGTCACCAGGTCGGCCAGGAACGGGGTGGCCGCCTGCACGAAGCTGGGCTGCCAGCGGTGCATTGCGGTCAGCGCGGCCCGGCCGTGCCAGATCGGCTGCAGCACCTGCGCGACCCCCAGCGACCAGGCCAGCCACATGCCGTACAGGTAGCCGGTCTGGTGCGCCAGCGGGGACGGGATGAACACCCGGTCGGCACGGCTCAGGCCCAGGTGTTCGATCTCCATCCCGACCGCCCGGGTCAGCGACTCCATCCGGTGCAACACGCCCTTGGGCTCGCCGGAGGTGCCGGAGGTGAACAGCAATTGGGCCAGCGCGCCAGGTGCCGGGCGCCGCCCATCGAGCCCTGCCGGGTCCACCGCGGCAGCGCCGGCCAGCTCGGCGTAGCGGTGCCAGCGCACCCGGCCCGCGGGCAGCGGCCGGCCGCCGCCCACCACCAGGACGTGCTCCACCGGCGGCGCGGCCGGCCCGGCGAGCAGCTCGGTGGTCTCGGCGAGGTGGTCGCGACCGCGGAACTCCTCGGGCACCACCAGCACCCGGGCCGCCGACCGGGACAGCATGAAGCTCAGCTCACGCTGCCGGAAGATCGGCATCAGCGGGCAGCTCACCGCCCCGATCCGGGCGGTGGCCAGCGCCAGCACCACGAACTCCGTCCAGTTCGGCAGCTGCCATGCCACCGGCTCGCCGGGTGCCACGCCCAGGTCGAGCAGCACCGTCGCCAGCGCGTCGGCCTGGGCGTCCAGCTCCTGCCAGGTCAGCACCCGCTCGGGCCGCGACGGCGACGCGAGTTCGACCACCGCGGTCTCGGTCGGGCACTCGCTGGCCCACCGGCGCACCTGCGCGTCGATGGCGACTCCTGCCAGCGCGTCGGGGTCGAAGGCCGCCGGTAATCCGACGGGCCGCCGGGCGGAGGGCCGGCCGGCCGAGGCGCGCACCGATGCCATCGTCATGCCGATCGAGTTCATCTCGTCCAGGAAGCGCGGGTAGGAGATCTTGTAGGCGTTCGGATAGGTCAGCCGGCTCTCGCCGTCGGCCCGGGACGCCGCAATCGCCAGCGCCATCAGCACCCGGTGGTCGTTGTAGGCGGACAGGTCCGCGGGTGTCAGCGCCGCCACACCGGTGCACACCAGCCGGTCATCGCGCAGCTCCAGTTGGGCGCCCATCCGGTTGAGCTGCAGCATCGCCGCCACCCGGTCGGACTCCTTGAGCCGGACGTGCGCGACGTTGTCCAGCTCCGAGGTCCCGTCGGCGAGACTGGCCAGCACGCTCAGCACCGGCAGCATGTCCGGCACGGTGCGGCAGTCCACCGACACCGGTGACAGCCGCAGCCCGTCGTGGCTGACCCGCACGAAACCGGTCTCCGGATCGGACCGGATCGGCACGCCCATCCGGGTCAGGATGTCGAGCAGGTCAGCCTCGGGATGGTCGGCCGCGGCGGCGGTCAGGCTGCGCAGGCCGCGGAACAGCACGTCGGACGGGTGCAGCGCGGTGGCCGCCAGCCCGAACGCCGCGCAGCCGATGTCGGGCGGCAACTGGACGGTCGCGGCGTGCGGCTGCTGGTTGCCCTCGATCGCGAAGGACCGGCCGTCCGGGCCCACCTCGACGGCCAGCCCGAACTGGCCCATCATCGCGATCGTCAGGTCCACGTAGGAGCGCTCGTTGAAGGCCCCGGTGACCTCGATCAGGCTGGAGCCGGTCGCGAACGGTGCCAGCAGCAGCAGCCCGGAGATCCACTGCGACAGGGTGCCCGGGATGCTCACCCGGCCGCCGGTGGGCCGGTGCGGGGCGACGGAGATCGGCGGCGTCCCGGTGGCCGAGTCCAGCCGCACCCCGAGGGCGGTCAGCGCGTCCAGCAGCGGCCGGATCGGCCGGCGCTGGAAGTACTTCTGCCCGACGATGGTGACCGGCGCGTCGGCCAGCGCGGCCAGCGGCGTCAGGAAGTACAGCGTGGTGCCCGAACTGCCGACCGAGACGTACTCGCCCCGGGGGTGGTACTGCCCGCCGCGCACGCAGAAGGTGTCGCCGTCGGTTTCGATGGCGGTGCCCAGCCGGCGCAGCGCGCGGATCGTGTAGCCGACGTGGCCGGCGTCGGACAGGCCGTGGATCCGGCTGGTGCCCGGCGCCAGCGAGGCCAGCAGCAGCGCGCGGTGCGCGTGGTACTTCGAGACCGGGATGGTCAGCTCGCCGCCCAGCGGGCTGACCGACCCCTTGACCAGGAGCCGCACGTCTCCTCCTCTCGGTCCGTCAGGGCTTCGGCGGGGCAGGCGTGCCGACGCCGCCGGTGACCGCGTGCATGCCGCCGTCGGCGTGCAGCACCTGGCCGGTGGTCCAGCGCGACAGGTCCGACAGCAGGAACAGCACCGCGCCGACCACCCGGGCCGGGTCGTAGCGGTCCCAGCCCAGCGGCGCCCACCGCTCGTAGTAGTCGGCCAGGTCGCCGAAACCACCCACGCCGCGGGCCGACACCGTCTCGACCGGCCCGGCGGCCACCAGGTTCACCCGCACCCCGGACGGGCCGAGGTAGAGCGCCAGGTACTGGGCGATGGACTCCAGCGCGGTCTTGAACACGCCCATCCAGTCATAGCCGGGCAGCGCCCGCCGGGTGTCGACGGTCATCCCGACCACCGAGCCGCCGTGCTCGGCCCGGGCCAGCGCGGGCGCCAGCGCCTGGGCCAGCTGGCCGAAGGAGTACGCGGAGGTGCGGAAGCCGGCCAGCGCACTGGTGGCCGGGGTACTCAGGAACGCCTTGCCCAGGGCGTCGGAGGGCGCGAACGCGACGCTGTGCAGCACCCCGTCGAGCCGGTCCCAGCGCCCCACCTGCTCGGCCACCGCCTCGAACCCGGCGTCGTCGGTGACGTCGAGTTCCAGCACGTCGGCGGGCTCGGGCAGCAGCCCGGCGGCCTTGCGGGTGATCCGCATCGCCCGGCCGAAGGAGGTCAGGGTGACCTGGGCGCCGGCCCGCTGCAGGGCCGCGGCGACGTGCCAGGCGATCGACTCGTCGTTGAGGACGCCGGTGACGAGGTACTTCCTGCCCGGGAGCCCGAGCACCGTCCGATCTCCGCTTCCGGACCCGGCAGCCCCGCTCAGCCGGCTGCGGGCCGCTCGGTGACGATCCGGTCGACGAGCTGGCCGAGGGTGAGGCCGACCAGGTCCCGGCGCGGGATCTCCACGCCGTAGTCCCGCTTGATCGAGGTCATCAGGTCCGCGACGTCGAGGGAGTCGATGTCGAGGTCGTCGAACCGCGCGTCGGCGCTGATCGCATCCTGCTCGACACCGAGGTCGACGAGCTCGGAATTGAGGAACTCCTGAACGGCGTTCGAGTCGACTTCCTGCGGCATGTGGGGGATTCCCTTCGGTTGGACGGCGGCTGGACGGCGGCTAGACGGCGGCGAGCGGGCGGCGGGCGAAGTTGGGCGAGTGGCGCTGGGACCAGTACCACTGCCGCCAGTAGGCCTCGGTCAGCTCGACCCAGGTCTGCAGCGTCTCGCCGCTGTCCAGGAACCGGTTGAGGCTGACCGCGAGCCAGGTGTAGACGGCCTGGCTGTCCCGGCAGCCCCCGCAGTCGCCGGAGGTGCAGCAGAACTGCACCGTCTGGTAGTCGGCGCCGTAGACGGCGAACCCGTCGATCACCGGGTGACCGTTGGCCACCCGGTCGGCGTGCTCGGGCAGGCCGACGCTGATGCTCGGGCAGACGTCGTAGCCGAACCGGCCGCCCCAGTGGGTGCGTCCGGTGATCAGCGTTTCGATGAAGTACGGGTGCGAGACCACCACCTCGGGGTAGGCCTGCTTGACCCGCAGCGCCTCGGCCAGCGTCCGCTTCTCGTTCTCGATGTGCAGCGGGTGGTCGGTGCCGTGTTCTGAGTAGAAGTTGAACGTCACCTGGTTGCCGTTGTCGCCGATCGCGGCCACCGTGGGCTCGACGTACTGCAGGCCGTCCTCGGACAGCGCGAAGACGAAGGTCACCCGCGGGTCGTCCTTGTAGTGCCCCAGTGCCTTCTGGAAGAGGCCGGTGAACGCCGAGCCGTTGACCCGGTGGGCGCGCAGGTCGTCATCGAGCGGGCCGCCGCCGAACAGGCTGATCGCCACCGCGACGTTCTCGAAGCCGGCCCTGGGCAGCGGCCGCAGCCCGTTGGAGGAGATGGTGATGTAGGGCAGCTTCCCGACGAACGGCTCGACCCGGTTGAGCACCAGGGTCGGCTCGCCGCCGATCAGGGTGGCCTGGGTGACCCCGTCGGCGACCAGCTTGTCGACGAAGGCCCTGATCACGCCGGGGTCCGAGGTCTCGGGGACGGCGGTGTCGAAACCGCCCTCGAAGTACCAGCAGCCCTTGCAGCGGATGTTGCAGGTGGTGGTCAGGTGCACCTCGCAGGCCTTGACCCGGCGGTTCATGTCCCGGATCACCTGCACCCGCTCGGCCAGGTCGGGCCGGTCGGCCAGCAGCGCCCGCAGCGTGGCCTTGGACTCGCGCCGGTCGGGCTCGGGGGGCTGGGGGGAGCGGGGGGTACCGAGCCGCAGCGGGACGGATGCCATGGCTCAGACTCCCTCGGTGACCGGGACGCGCAGTCCCAGGTTGGTGATGCGCTGGGACACGGTCTTGATCCACTCGTCGCGGGCCTGGGCGTTGGTGGTCTTGCGCAGCCCGTACCGGATCGCGAGCTCGGCCTTCTTGGAGTTCGGGTTGCCGAACACCCCGATGAAGGTCGGCCACAGCCGGTCCACCGCCGCCTGCAGTTGCTCGCGGCCCTCCTCGGTTGCGGCCAGGTTGCGGCACACCCGGGCGCCGTGCGCGATGTGGACCCGCTCGTCCAGGATGATGGTGCGCACCGCCTCGGCCCAGGGCTTGTAGCTCGAGTCGGCGAACTCGCGGATCATCAGCAGCGCGGCCTCCTCGCCGATGTAGGAGAACACCCCGCGCTCGGCCCAGGTGGTGCAGGTGTGCAGGCCCTGGTCGGCGAACAGGTTGCGGTCCTCCAGGCGCTGGGTCTCCATGTAGGTGGTGTCGACCCCGATGTCGGCGAGGATCCGCTTGCCGATCTTGTAGTGGTCGTACTCCTCGACCGCGCGCTCGGCGCAGACCTGCCGTTCCTCGGCGTTGGGCGCCATCGGCAGGAACATCATGGTGTAGTCGTCGCCGCCGGAGAGCTCGCCCTCACTGTTGATCATGACCTGGCTGATCAACATCTTCTGGTACATCTTGGGTGCGCGGTGGAATTCCTCCGGCGTCCGCACCACGATCTCTTCGTCGTCGAGAATCGCGACTTGCTGGGTCACGTCACCCTCCCCTGCCGACCAGGCCCGCCCGCGGACGTGCCGCGAGGTGTGCCCGGAAACCGCCGTTACCGCTTGTCATCCGGCAGCCAGCAGGTTGTCGAACCGACAATTGGTCTCGGGCATGCTATCAGCCGACTCGGGCCTCACAGGGGGATAAATCCGGTGGCCGGGGCAGCAAAGCCGGCTGGTCGGTTCGACCCCTCGGGCGCCGCCGGTTGCCTAGGATGGCGGGCAGCGACTGGCAAAGGAGGCCATCGTGTTCCTCCGGTACCCGGTCACGGCGGTGGTGCTGTCGCTGCTGATCGGCTGTGAGGCGGGCAAGGACCCCGACCAGTCGCCGTCGCCGCCGCCGAATGCCTCCCAACCGGCGCTGCCCACCTTCGCCCCGGCGTCGTCGGCCAAGCCCGCTCCGTCCCTGGTGCCGCCCGAGCTGGCCCACTACTGCCACTCCGGCTTTCCGCTGGAAGGGGTGTACTCACCCCAGCGGCTCACCGTCAAGCAACCCTGCGTGGCGGTGACCGGGATCGCCGCGGCGATCGATCGCGAGCACGACGGCGACATGCACATCTCGCTGACCGGGGTGGATCCGAAGTGGCTGAACCAGGTCAACCTGCAGCGTTCCGACCAGAGCCTGGTGGTCGAGGCGGTGCCCTCGATCCCGATGACGATGCCGCCGCTGCAGTCCCGGGTGACGATCATCGGGCCGTGGGTGCTGGACACCCAGACCGGCTGGCTGGAGATCCACCCGGTGTGGGCGATCCTGCCCGCCTGAACCCGGCGGCCCGGCGTTACGCCGGAGGCCCTCAGCTGAGCGGGCGCAGCAGCACCCACATCAGCGCCGCCACCGCCGCCGCGGCCGGAATGGTCAGCACCCAGGCGCCGACGATGTTGCCGGCCACCCCCCAGCGCACCGCCGACAGCCGCCGGGTCGCGCCGGCGCCCATGATCGAGGTGCTGATGACGTGGGTGGTCGAGATCGGCAGGCCGTACTGGGCGGCGGTGAACAGCACCCCGCTGGCCACCGTCTGGGCGGCGAAGCCGCTGACCGGGCTGAGCGAGTAGATCCGGCGCCCGACGGTCCGCATGATCCGCCAGCCACCGGAGTAGGTCCCGGCCGAGATGGCGGCGGCGGCGGACAGGATCACCCAGGTCGGGATGCCCGCCCCCTTCTCCAGGTGACCGGAGACCACCAGCGTCAGCGTGATCACGCCCATGGTCTTCTGGGCGTCCTGGCTGCCGTGCCCGAAGGCCATCGCGGCGGCACTGATCACCTGCGCCCACCGGAACCGCCGCTGGGTGCGGTGGTAGTTGGACCTGCGGAACAGCCACAGCAGCAGCAGCATGAACAGATAGCCCAGCAGCAGGCCGACCAGCGGCGAGGCGATCATCGGCACCACCACCTTGTCGACCAGGTTGGACCACCGCACGCCCTCGGACCCGGCCAGCGCGGCGCCGATCAACCCGCCGATCAGGGCGTGCGAGGACGAGGACGGCAGCCCCAGCCACCAGGTGCCCAGGTTCCAGGCGATCGCGCCCAGCAGGCCGGCCAGCACGATCAGCAGGCCGTCCCGCCCGGCCGGCGCCTGGATGATGCCGGAGCCGACGGTGGCCGCCACCTTGGTGGAGACCAGTGCCCCGAGGACGTTGGCCACCGCGGCCATCGCCAGCGCGACCCGGGGCGTCAGCGCCCGGGTCGAGACCGAGGTGGCGATGGCGTTGGCCGAGTCGTGGAAGCCGTTGGTGAAATCGAAGGCCAGCGCCACGCAGACGATCAGGACTGCCAGTGCAGTCACGCTCACGGCGTGGACCACCCGCGCCGAGCGGGCAGCGTGGTCATGACTCCTTCACCGCAATCGTCTCCACCGCGTGCGCGACGTGCTCCAGCGCGTCGGTGGCCTCCTCCAGCAGATCGGCGACCTGGCGCAGTTTGAGCACCTCCAGGGTGTCGTAGCCGCCGCCGAACAGTTTCGACAGCAGCTGCCGGTGCACCTGGTCGGCCTCGTTCTCGACCTCGTTGACCTTGATCCAGTACGGCTCCAGGTCCTGCAGGGTGGCCAGCCGCGCCATCGCGTCGGCGGTCTGGTGCGAGGCCTGCTGGACCAGCCGGATCTGGTCGCGCATCAGGGCCGGCAGTTCGCCCACGTCGGCCAGCACGATGAAGTCGGTGGCCTCGTCCATCGCGTCCACCACGTCGTCGAGGGTGCTGGCCAGCCGGTAGATGTCCTCCCGGTCGAACGGCGTCACGAAGCTCTTGTTCAGCTGGCGCAGGATCCGGTGGGTCACGGCATCGCCGGCGTGTTCCAGGTCGCGCATCGCCGCCGCGATCGCCGGCCGGTCGGCATCGGCCTCGCACAACCCGGCGAGCACGTCGGCCGACGCCGCGACGTTGCGGCCGCCCTCGGCCAGCAGGTCGTAGAACGCGGTGTCCCTCGGGGTGAATCGTCCTGCCATGGCCGCCTCGACGTCGTCTGCCGGCAGCGGGATGGAGCCTGCCGGGATGGTGGGCCGACAGTATCGGTTCGGCCATCCCGCGCTCGGCAGCCGTGCCCGGTGACCCGCCGACGGCGTGCGGAGGACGGCGGACCGGAGCGCGGCACGTTCGCGATCCCGGCCCGGCCCGGCACCCTTAGACTCGGCCGGGTGCGCGACTCGCCCGGCAACCGGCCGGTGGGCGGCCAGGGACGTGCGGAAGATGGGCTGTAGGTCTGGTGTCATCGGCAACGAGCGAGGCGGCCAAGCTGCTCGCGGTGAGCGACCTGCACATGGGCTATGCCGACAACCGGCAGATCGTGGACCGGCTGCGGCCGACCACCGACCAGGACTGGCTGGTGGTCGCCGGCGACGTCGGCGAGGTCGCCGAGCAGATCCAGCACACCCTGGCCGTGCTGCGCAGCCGGTTCGCCACCGTCGTCTGGGCACCGGGCAACCACGAGCTGTGGTCGCACCGGTCCGATCCGCTGACCCTGCGTGGGGACTACCGCTACCAGCACCTGGTGCGGATCTGCCGGGACCTCGGGGTGCTCACCCCCGAGGATCCCTATCCGATCTGGCACGGGCCGGGCGGCCCGGTCACGGTGGCGCCGCTGTTCCTGGGCTACGACTACACCTTCCGGCCGCCGGGGGCCGACACCCAGGAGGAGGCGCTGGAGGCGGCGTACCGCAGCGGGGTCGTCTGCACCGACGAGCACCTGTTGCACCCCGACCCCTATCCCAGCCGGGAGGCGTGGTGCCGGGCCCGGGTGGACTACACCCTGCAGCGGCTCGAGGCGTGTGACCCGGCCCTGCCGACGGTGCTGGTCAACCACTACCCGCTGACCCGGCTGCCGACCCTGGTGCTGCGCTATCCCGAGTTCGCGCAGTGGTGCGGCACCGAACTCACCGCCGACTGGCACCGCCGCTTCCGGGCCAGTGCCGTGGTGTACGGCCACCTGCACATCCCGCGCACCACCTTCGAGGACGGCACCCGGTTCGAGGAGGTCTCATTGGGCTACCCCCGGGAGTGGCAGGCCCGCAGCCAGGCCAAGCAGTGGCCTCGCCAGATCCTGCCCGAACCGGCGTGATCGAGCGGCTGCTGCCGGAGTGGGTGCGGGCCGTCGACACCACCTCCGATGCCTCTGAGGACACCCTGTGGCCCGCCGAGCGTGCCGTGCTCGAGCGGGCGGTGCCCAAGCGCCGGATCGAGTTCGCCACCGCCCGGTTCTGTGCCCGGGCCGCCCTGGCCGAGCTGGGCGTGCCGCCGGCTGCGATCCTGCCCGGCCCGCGCGGGGCCCCGGGCTGGCCGCCGGGCATCGTCGGCAGCATGACGCACTGCGCCGGCTACCGGGGTGCGGCGGTGGCCAGCCAGGAGTTCGGCGCGAGCATCGGCATCGACGCCGAACCGCACGGGCCGCTGCCCGACGGCGTGCTGGCCGCCATCGCCCGGCCCGAGGAGCACCGCTGGCTGGCCGAGCTCGCGGCCAGTTGCCCGCAGGTGCACTGGGACCGTTTGCTGTTCAGCATGAAGGAATCGGTCTACAAGGCCTGGTTCCCGCTGACCGGCAGCTGGTTGGACTTCGACGAGGCCAGCATCACCGTCGACCCCGCGGCCGGCACCTTCACAGCGGTGCTGCAGGTGCCCGGACCGATGCTCAACGGCCGGGAGCTGACCTGCTTCAGCGGCCGGTTCAGCACCTATGACGGCCTGGTGCTGACCGCGATCGCGGTACCGGCCGGCGCCGGGTGAGCGGACGGGCCACCGGATGAGCGGCCGGCCCGAGCCGCCGGCGATGCCGGAACGCAACTGGGCGGACAACGTGGAGTTCTCCGCGGCCAGGTACGGCCGGCCTGCTTCGCTGGCCGAGCTGCGCGGGCTGGTGGCCGACAGCCGCCGGGTGCGGGTGCTGGGCGCCGGGCACTCGTTCAGCCAGATCGGCAACACCACCGGCACGCTGATCTCGCTGGCCGGCCTGCCCGCGGTGGTCGAGGTGGACAGCGCCGGCCGGCAGGTCGAGGTCTCGGCCGGCCTGCGGTACGGCCAGCTGGCCGCCCGGCTGCACCGGCACGGCCTGGCGCTGCACAACCTGCCGTCGCTGCCGCACGTCACGGTGGCCGGTGCCTGCGCCACCGCCACTCACGGTTCCGGCGACGGCAATGCCGGCCTGCAGGCAGCGGTGGCCGCGCTCGAGGTGCTCGGCGCCGACGGCGAGCTGCGCAGGCTCAGCCGTACCGGCGAGACCGCGGACGAGTTCGCGGGCACGGTGGTCGGCCTGGGCGCGCTGGGGGTGGTGACCCGGCTCTGGCTGGACGTCGAGCCGACCTACTCCGTGCGCCAGTACGTCTACGACGGCCTGGCGCACGAGCAGGCCGTCGACCACGTCGACGAGATCCTGGCCAGTGGCTACAGCGTCAGCCTGTTCACCCGGTGGCAGCCACCGGCCCCGGTCTACCAGGTGTGGCGCAAGCTGCGGGTCAGCGCGGACAGCGCCGTCGACGGTGGGGCTACCGCCGGCGAGGCGGACGGCGACCCGGGCGACCCGGCGCCGGAGTTCTTCGGTGCCACCGCCGCGCCGGTCGCGCGGCATCCGCTGCCCGGCATGACCGGCGAGAACTGCACCGCCCAGCTCGGCCGGATCGGGCCCTGGCACGAGCGGCTGCCGCACTTCCGGCTGGACTTCCTGCCCAGCAGCGGGGCGGAGTTGCAGTCGGAGTACCTGGTGCCGCGCGGGCTGGCGCGGCAGGCGCTCGCAGCGGTGGCGGCGATCGGGGACCGGGTGGCGCCGGTGCTGCAGGTCTGCGAGCTGCGCAGCATCGCCGCCGACGAGTGCTGGCTCAGCCCGAGCTATCGCAGGGACAGCCTGGGGCTGCACTTCACCTGGGTCGCCGACGCCACGGCCGTCCTGCCGGTACTGGCCGAGCTCGAGCGGCGGCTGGCACCGCTGCGGGCGCGGCCGCACTGGGCGAAACTGTTCGGCACCGAGCCGGCGGTGCTGGCCGGGCTGTATGACCGCTACGTCGACTTCGGGCGATTGCTGGCATCGCGCGACCCGCGGCGAACGTTCGGCAACGCATTCCTGGACCGGTATTTCCCGCGGCCCTGATCCCCACTGTCTACAACGGCCGGTCTCCGGAGAGACACTGTCTACATCGCTGTCTACATCGCGGATAACTAATTCCAGACAGTCTGGGGATAGCCGCCTAGTGAGCTGCCCGAGCCTTGCCCGGCGGTTGCCGGGCCGGCCGCTCGATCTGGTTTAACCTTACTTTGAGTGATGATCCGTGGCTGCACTCTTCGGCAGCCGCGGGTCTTGTCACGCCCCGAGCCAGACGAAGCATCGGAAAAGGCGTGACACTGTGTCTATGGTTGGATAGCGACCAACAGTCGAGACTTACCTGCAATGCCTCGTTACCGTTCGTCCTCAGAATCTGGAGGGCCCTCGGCACGCTTTTGCGTGCTGCGGCCGTCCTGCCGGTCAGGCCGATGACCGATTCCTACCGCTCCGGATCAGAATCCTCTGACGACGACCCGGGGGCAAGGGGGTCCCTGCCGGGAAAGCCGACCACCTCGGTCGCGGTCGTGGGAACCAACCTCTCCGGCGTCGTGACGTTGTGGTCCGGCGGCGCGGCGGCCATGTTCGGCTGGACCGAGGAGGAGGCGGTCGGCCGCCCGATCGCGGACCTGGCGAATTGGGGCCTGTCGCGCAAGGACGTCACCGAGTTCCTGTTCGTCGGCACCAGTGGCCTGTGGGTGCACGAGCACGAGGTGACCACCCGCCACGGCGAGCGGATGCGGCTCAAGACCACCGCTTCGCTGGTCACCGGCGCCGAGGGCGCGGACGAGGTGCTGGCGTCCTCGATCCGGATCGAGCTGCCGGAAGGGCGGATGCGGCTGTCGATGACCGAACGGCCGTTCCGGGCGCTGCTTGAACGGGGCAGCGACCTGGTGGTGATCTGCGATCGCAACCTGGTGATCAGCTATGCCGGCCCGTCGTTGTGGCAGATGTTCGGCTGCGTGCCCCGCCAGGTGATCGGCCACTCCGGCTGGGACTACGTGCATCCGGAGGACCTGCCGGCAGTACGCCGGGACTGGGAGGGCGCGATCAGCGGGGCCGGGGAGTACCGCCGGCTGGAACTGCGCATCCGCAACGGCGAGGGCAACTGGCGCTGGATCGAGGTGCGGATCAGCAACCTGGTCGCCGACGTGTCGGTCGGCGCCATGGTCCTCAACGTGCGCGACATCACCGAGCAGCACGAGATCGCCGAGGCATTGGCCTCCAGCGAGCACCTGCTGCAAACGATCGTGGACGCTTCGGTCGAGGGCGTCTGCATCGTCGATCCGGAGGGCAGCATCGTGCTGGCCAACTACCGGATCGCCACGATGTTGGCCGTCGATCACGTGCGGCTGCTGTCCGGCCAGATCTGGGACTTCTTCGACGAGGAAACCTCGCAGATGCTGCGGCAGCGGCTGCGGCAGCGCTCCCGCGGCGTGCGGGAGCTGTACGAGTTCGCCTTCCGCAGGCTCGACGGGCAGCGCCGGTGGCTGCGGGTGGCGGGCGCGCCGTGGTACGACCAGACCGGCCGGTTCATGGGCGCGGTCGGCATGGTCACCGACGTCACCGAGCTCAAGCAGCGCGAGGAACTCACCGGCGCCGGCCCGGGGATGTCGACGCTGGCCCGGCTCGGCGACGGCCCGGGTGGTTACCTCCAGAACCGGTTCGGCGAGCAGTTCACCCATCTCGTGCCCGCGCCCGACCTGGCCCCGCCGAGCCAGCCGGCCCGTTCGCTGCCCGGTCTGGAGCGGCTCTCGCGCCGCGAGATCGAGGTGGTGCGGATGCTGCTGCTCGGCGACCGGGTTCCGGTGATCGCCCGGCAGCTGTTCATCAGCCAGAGCACCGTCCGCAACCACCTGTCCTCGGTGTTCCGCAAGCTGCGGGTGAGCTCGCAGCAGGAGCTGATCGTGCTGCTGCGCGAGCGGGACTCGGCCGGCCGCTAGGGAGCCGCCGCCTCAACCGGCCGGCTCAGTGGCCGTGGAACACCGCTTCCACGTTGTGGCCGTCGAGGTCACGCAGGTAGACCCCGTAGTAGCCCGAGTGGTATTCCGGCCACTCCCGCGGGGCGTGCAGCACCTCTGTCCCGGCGGCCAGCGCGGCCTGGTGGACGGCGTCCACGGCTGCCCGGTCGGCGGCGGCGAAGGCGATGTGGAGTTCCCGGGTCTCGGCGCCGGCCGCCGGGCTGAGCCAGAAGGATGCCGTGCCGTCCGGCCCGGCCAGGCCCACCTCCAAGCCGTCCGGATGCGGAAAGCGCAGCACCTCGCGCATGCCGATCGGGGCGAACACCCGCAGGTAGAAGGCCAGCGAGGCGTCGACGTCGGCGACCTGGACGAAGAGGTGATCGAGCATGGCCGGATCCTAGCCAGGCCGCGGCAGGGCAGCCTGACCTGCGGCGGGCTCGCGGAGCCGCCAGTAGGCTGGCGGCCGTGGCCGACTTCGACCTGGCGATCATCGGAACCGGATCCGGGAACTCGCTGCTGACGCCGGACTTCGACGGCAAGCGGGTGGCGATCATCGAGGCCGGCGCCTTCGGCGGCACCTGCCTCAACGTCGGCTGTATTCCCACCAAGATGTACGTCTACGCCGCCGACGTGGCCAGCACCGTCGCGCACGCGGCCCGGTTCGGGATCGACGCCCGGCTGGAGGGGGTGCGCTGGCGCGACATCCGGGACCGGGTGTTCGGCCGGATCGACCCGATCTCGGCGGGCGGCGAGCGCTACCGTAGCGACGGGCCGAACACCACCCTGTTCCGTGGCTATGCCGAGTTCACCGGGCCGAGGTCGCTGCGGGTGGTGACCGCCGAGGGCGAGGAGCGCGGCTCCTTCAGCGCCGAGCAGATCGTGATCGCGGCGGGCGGCCGGCCGATGGTTCCGGACGTGGTCGCCGACTCCGGGGTCGGCTTCTACACCTCGGACACCATCATGCGCCTGCCCGAGCGGCCCGAGCGGCTGGTGATCCTGGGCGATTCCGGATGCCGCCTGAAGGGCGGCTTCGTCCAGAACTGCCGCGACCCGGGCGGCTGGCCTTTCGCCCGCATCGCCGCCCTGGCCGCGGCGCGCAGGCCCGATCTCGTGATCCACGTGGGCGACTACTACTATCGCGAGACACCATGCCCGGCCGGAAACGCCGGCTGCGCCGGCAGCCCCTATGGGGACCGATGGGCGACCTGGAAAGCCGAGCTCTTTGATCCCGCCGC
>JAVEEO010000029.1 GCA_030840415.1 Pseudonocardiales bacterium
CGCGATGAGGATGAACACGCCGATGAACAGCTCGATGAGCTCGCTGCGCCAGCCGAGCAGGGTGATGGCGCTGGTCACGGTGCCGACCAGCAACGCCCCGAGCAGCGTGCCGAGCACGCTGCCCCGGCCGCCCAGGATGCTGGTGCCGCCGATCACCACGGCCGCGATCACCCGCAGTTCCAGTCCGGAACCGGCGTTCTGCTGCACCAGGCCGCCGCTGCCGATCAGCACGCAGCCGGCCAGCCCGACGAAGATCCCGGTGAGGGCGTAGGCGGCGATCACCCGGCGCTTGACCCGGATGCCGGCCAGCCGCGCCGCGGCCGCGTCGTTGCCGAGTGCGTACCAGTGCCGCCCGGTGGCCCAGTAGCGCATGTAGCACCACATCAGCGCGGCCAGCACCATGGTCAGCAGCCAGGCGTTCGGGACGCCGAGCGTCTCGCCGTCCTTGCCGCCGCCGAGGACGCCGAAGGTGTCCGGCACACCTGTGACCTGCTTGTTCTCGAACAGCCGCAGCGCCAGGAAGCGGTACAGGTTGAGCGTTCCGAACGTCACGATGATCGGATGGATGCCGCCGTAGGCCACCAGCACGCCGTTGGCCAGGCCCAGCAGCAGCCCGATCACCAGGCCCAGCCCGAGCGCCGGCAGCAACGCCAGCCCGCTGTCGCGAATCGCCTTGGCGACCACGACCATCACGACCGCCGCGCTGCTGCCCACCGACACGTCGATGCCACCGGTCACGATGACCGCTGTCATGCCGACGCCGATGAGCGCGACCGGCGCCACTGAGTAGAGCAGGTTGCTGAGATTGTCCGAGCTGAGGAAGGTGTCGGTCGACAGCGACAGCAACACCCACATGGCTGCCAGGACCAGGATCAGGGCGAGTTCCTGGCCCTCCACCGCGCGGGCGACCGGTCGCCGGCGCCGGGCGAGCAACGGCTCGGTGAGCACGGCCATCAGGCATTCCTCCCGTCGCGGTCGGCCTGCGTCGCGTCGGCGGAAGTGGCCGCATCGGTGCCGGCGTCGCCGGCCGCCGCCGCGAGCAGGTCGGCCTGCCGGGCACCCCTGCCGAACTCCGCGGTGATCCCGCCGCCGCGCACCACCAGGATCCGGTCGGCCAACTGCTGCACCTCGGGCAGGTCGGAGGAGATCACCAGGACGGCGCTGCCGCCGTCGGCCAGCTCCAGGATGATCCGGTGGATCTCGTCCTTGGCACCGACGTCCACCCCCTGGGTGGGCTCCTCCAGCAGCAGGATGCGCGGCCGCTCGACCAGCTGCCGGGCCAGCACCACCTTCTGCTGGTTGCCACCGGAGAGGTTGTTCACGGCGGTCGACGGGCCGGGGGCCTTGATCGAGATGCGGCGGATGAAATCGGTGGCGATGGACTTCTCCCTGCCCCGGTCGACCCAAATACCCCACTTGCTCAGCAACCGCAGGTGGCCGCTGGAGATGTTGAAGGCGATGCTCTTCGGGCCGAAGACGCCCTGCACCTTGCGGTTCGCCGGCAACATCGAGATGCCGCATCGGACGGCATCGGCCGGCGAGGAGAGCACCACCTGCTGGCCGTTGACCGCGACCGTGCCGGCGTCGGCCGGGTCGATGCCGAACAGCGCGCGTGCCACGTCGGCCGCACCGGAGCCGATCAGCCCGTACAGCGCGAGGAGCTCGCCCGGGCGAATGGTGAAGTCGACGTTCTGGAACTTGGGCAGCCGGGTCAGGCCGGTCACCCGCAGCGCGGGCTCGGCGTCGGCCACGGTGCGGTCGATCGCGCCGGCGTCGACGGTGTGGCCCACCATCAGCTCGGCCACGTCGCGCACCGACAGTTGCGTGGTGGGCCGGCTGGCGACCACGCTGCCGTCGCGCAGCACAGTGACCCGGTCGGTGATCTGGCCCAGCTCGTCGAGCCGGTGGCTGATGTAGATCACCGCCACCCCGCTGTCGCGCAGTGCCCGGACCGCCGAGAACATCGTCTCGATCTCCCGATCGGTCAGGATGGCCGACGGCTCGTCCAGGATGAGGATGCGCGGATCCTGCGACAGGGCCTTGGCGATCGAGACCAGTTGCTGCTCGGCGACCGGCAGGTCGGCGACCCGGACGTCGGCCAACTCGCGGTGCAGGCCGATCCGGTCGAGCAGCTCGAGCACCCGGGACCGCTGGGCCGAGCGGTCGACCACGCCCCGGTTGCGCAGCTCGCGCCCGATGAACACGTTCTCCGCGACCGTCAGCTCGCCGAACAGCTGCGGCTCCTGATAGACGGTGGCGATGCCGGCACCGAGCGCGGAGGTGGTGCTGCCGGCGGCGAGCTCGTGCCCGTCGATCTCGATCTGCCCCTGGTCAGCCGTCTCAGCCCCGGAGATGATCTTGATCAGGGTGGACTTGCCGGCGCCGTTCTCCCCGACGATGGCGTGCACCTCACCGCGCAGCAGCTCGAAGTCCACGCCGCGCAGCGCCTGCACGCCGCCGTAGCGCTTGCGCACCCCGGTCAGCCGCAGCACCTGGGTGCCGGCCGCGGCCGGGTCTGCCCGGTCCAGGTCGTAGGTACTGGTCATCACGCCTCCCAGCACCGGCTGGGCCGTTGGTCGGACGGCCCGGCCGGCAAGCTGTCAGTAGGGGAACTGGTCGACGTTGTCCTTGGTGATCCGCAGCGCGGGACCGAGCAGCAGGGTCTTGGACCCGGCGTCGTAGGAGGCGTCCGGCACCTTGGCCTTGAGCGCGGCGTCCGGCTCGAGCGAGCCGCCGTCGGCGATCTGCTTGCCGGCCCAGGCGGTCAGGTAGCCGAGCTTCTTGACGTCCCAGAGGATTGCGGCGCTGGACGAGCCGTCGGCGAGGTAGGGCTTCATGGCCTGCGGGGTGCCCAGCCCGACGGTGAAGACCTTCCCGGTCTTGCCCGCCTCGCGGACCGCCTTGGCCACCCCGGGCGCGGACGAGGTGCACTCGCCCACCAGCCCGGTCAGCTCCGGATGCGCGTTCATCAGGTCCTTGGCCATTGACACCGCCTTGGCCTCGTCCTCACCGGCGTAGACGGTGCTCACGATCTTGGCACCCGGGAACTTGTCGGCGGTGTACTTCTTCTCCACCGCGATCCAGGCGTTGAGGTTGGCCGCGGTCTGGCCGCACGAGACGATCGCGAAGCTGCCCTTGCCGCCCATCTTGTCCATCAGCGCGTCGATGATGCCCTGACCGATGCCGTCGGCGGTGGCCTGGTTGACGAACACCTCGCGCGCGGAGTTCGGCGCGTCGGTGTCGGCGGTGGCGATGTGGATGCCCGCCGACTTCGCATCCGCGAGCACCGGTGCCATCGAGTCCGGATCGTTGGGTGCCACGAACAGCGCGCTGACCTTCTGCTGGATAAGGGACTTGACGATGTCGGCCTGGGCGGCCGGATCGGCGGTGGTCGAGCCCTTGTAGATCCACTTCAGGCCCAGATCGGCCGCGGCCGCCTGGCCGCCGGAGTTCATCGCCTCGAAGTAGGGAATTCCCTGCAGCTTGGGCACGAACGCCACGCTGACCTGCTTGGAGCCGCCCGAGGCGGCGGTGGAGTTTCCGCTGGCCGCGCTGGAGCTGTCGGACTTCTTGCTGCAGCCGCTGAGCGCGAGAGCGCCGGCGAGCCCGACCGCCAGTACGGCGACCGCCTTCTTCGGAGCTGTCATGCGTGATCCTTTCGGGTGTGCAGCCGGGCGAGCGCGGCGCGGTCGGAGGTGGAGTTCGAGTGATTGCTGGCGAGTAAATTGAATCGTTGCAATCAGGTGTCGACCAAGTTAGAGCTTGATGAATGAGCCCGTCAAGAGTTTCGCTCGACGACTTTCTTGACACGTCTCAATCAACCCGGCACTGTTCACTTCAGCGATAGCGG
>JAVEEO010000082.1 GCA_030840415.1 Pseudonocardiales bacterium
GGCCACCGTGGTGCTGCGCGCGGGCTGGGCGGATGGCCGCAGCGGGTAGGCCAGCGAGCCGCCGATCAACAGCACCAGCGCGGCGGCCGCCAGTTGGCCGACCCGGCGCAGCGGCTGCCCGGTCGCCGGGTCGTCCGAGCCTGGTTTGCCAGCCAGCGAGCCCAGTCGCGGACCGAGCACCGCGGTCGCCAGCAGGGTGCCGATCAGGGCGACCGCGAAGGTCACCAGCGGTGCCCCGCCGAGGGCTGCGAACCACTTCAGCGGGGACCGGGCCTGGCTGAAGGCCCACCGCCCCCAGGGAAAGCCGCCGAACGGCAGTCGGTCGCGCAGCGCCTCCTCGAGAACCCACAGGGCAGCGCTGAGCACCGCGCCGAACCGCAGCCGCTGGACCACCGGCAGCGCGGCACCGAGCAGCGCCAGGAACCAGGTCTGGGAGAACACCAGGATCAGCCACGGCGCCGCACCGACGTAGGTGGCCGTCCAGTGCAGCATCGGTCCGAACAGGCCGGCTCCGTAGACCAGCCCCAGCAGCGCGCCGCGGCGGGACCGCTGACCGGCCACCGCTATCGACAGGCCGGCTACCGACAGGAACGCCAGTGGCCAGATGCCGGGCTTGGGAAAGGCCGCCGCGCCGAGCAGCCCGGCTCCGGCAGCCAGCAGCAGCCGGGAACGCATCACAGCTCGCCGGAATCGAAGATCTGCCGGCCCCGGACGACGGTGCGCAGGCAGCGCGGCAGGTCGCGTCCCGGTGCCAGATCGGGCAGGCCGGGAACGCCGGAACGCTCGTCGGTGCTCCACTGCGACAGCCGCTCGTCGGCGGCGTCCACCCCCAGCGGGCCGGCGGCGAACACCGCGTAGCTGGCCGGCGATCCGGGGGCCAGCACGCCCGAGCCGTCCGCGTCGGCCCGCGCCGCCCGCCAGCCGCCGCGGGTGTGCGCGGTCAGCGCCGCCCGCGGGCTCAGGGCATGCGCCGGGTTGGTCGGATGCACCGCGGCCCGCACCGCGCCCCACGGGTCGACCGGGGTGACCGGTGAGTCGGCCCCGAACGCCAGCGGCGTCCCGGCCGCGGCCAGCGCCGCCAGCGGGTTGAGCCGGCGGGCGCGCTCGACGCCGAGCCGCTGGGCGTACATGCCCCGGTCACCGCCCCAGGTGGCGTCGAAGGCCGGCTGCATCGAGGCGATCAGCCCGGTACCGGCCAGGGCCGGCACGTCGGTGATCAGCTCGGCGTGCTCGATCCGGTGCCCGGCGGTGGCCACCCGGCCGCCGAGCCGCCCGGCCGCCAGCCGCATCGCGGCCACCACCTGGTCGGTGGCGGCGTCGCCGATGGCGTGGAAACCGCCCTGCAGGCCCGCCTCGGTGCACTCGACGAGGTGCTCGGCCAGTTCGGCGGTGTCGTAGCGCAGGTAGCCGGACTCGGCCGGCAGGTCGGCGTACGGATGCAGCATGCCCGCGGTGTGCGAGCCGATCGAGCCGTCACAGAACAGGTCGCCGCCGGCCCCGATCGCACCCAGCTCGGCAGCCGCCGCGGCCCCGCGCAGCTCGCCCCAGTAGCCGTACACCTCGGGAAAGGCCCCGTCCCCCGCCGCCGCACCCACCGCACCAACCAGGGCCAGCAGCGCGGCCAGGTCCTCGGCGCTGGAGATCTCCGGGCCGGCCATCTCGTGGACGGCGACGTTGCCCTGGCAAGCCGCCTGCCGCAGGGCGATGCGCTGCTGTTCGGCGCGCTGGCCGGCGGTGATGGCCGAGCGGGCCACCGCCCGCGCGGCGTGGTGGGCGGCCTTGGTGAGCCGGCCGTCGGGCGCGTACCCGTCCAGGCCGGCGACGCCTGGCACCGCGGCCAGCAGCGCCGAGGACACCACGGCCGAATGGGCATCGGTGCGTGCCAGGTAGACCACCCCGCCGTAGCTGGCCCGGTCCAGTTCGGCGGCGGTCGGCGCGCGTCCCTCCGGCCAGCGGGTCTCGTCCCATCCCGAACCGAGCAGTGGCCGCCCGCCGCCGGCCCGCGCGGCACGTTCGACGGCCCGCAGCGCCTCGGCCAGCGAGCCGGCCGTCCCCAGTGCCAGCCCGCTCAGTGACAACCCGGTGTCGGTGGTGTGAAAATGCGCATCGACGAACGCCGGGATCACCAGCGCTCCGTCGAGGTCGACGCTGCGATCGGCGGATATGGTGGCGGCCGAGGCGTCGTCGCCGAGCCAGGCCACCTCCGTGTCCGAGATCAGCATCGCGCTGGCATCGCGGGCCCACGGGCTGTAGATCCGTCCGTTGGTCAGCAGGGTGCGCATTCCGCGAGTGTGCCAGCCCGATCTGTGGCGGGTCGAGGCGCTCGGGCTGGCTCTGCTCTGTCCCATGGAATACGGTGCTGTAAAGACTTTCAGGAGGCTTGTCCCATGTCAGCCAGTATCGAGGACGTAGCGAAGCTGGCCGGCGTCTCGATCGCCACCGTGTCCCGGTCGCTGCGCGGGCTCCCCGACGTCGCCGCGACCACCCGGGACAAGGTGTTGTCGGCCGCCCGGGAACTGGACTACGTCGCCTCGCCGTTCGCGGCCCGGCTGGCCAGCGGCCGGTCCTCCACCCTGGGCGTGGTCGTTCCGTTCGTCAACCGGTGGTTCTTCGCCGAGGTGCTCGGCGCGGTCGAGTCGGTGCTCAGCGCCGCCGGCTACGACCTGCTGCTGCACAACCTGGGCGACAGCGAGGGCCGAGAGCGGTTCTTCTCGGTGCTGCCGGTGCGCAAGCGGGTGGACGCCGTACTGGTGGTCAGCCTGGCGCTCACCGACGACGAGGTGGCGGCCCTGAACACCCTGGAACTGCCGGTCGGCGTACTTGGCGTCAAGCACCCGGGGCTGTCCTCGGTGCGGATCGACGACGAGGCGGCGGCCCGGACCGCGGTCGAGCACCTGCTGTCGCTGGGCCACCGCCGGATCGCCCTGATCGGCGGCGACACCGACGACCCGATGCGCTTCACGCCGCCGCACCACCGCGGCACCGGCTACCGGGAGGCGTTGCTGGCCGCCGGGGTCACCCCGCCGGAGGGCCTGGAGTGCCTGGGCTACTTCACCGTCGCCGGCGGCGAGGCTGCGATGCTGCAACTGCTCAGCCGGGACGAGCGGCCGACCGCGGTGTTCGCCGAGTCCGACGAGATGGCCTACGGCGCGATCCGGGCCATCCGGCGATCCGGGCTGCGGGTGCCCGAGGACATCGCGGTGATCGGCTTCGACGACCACGCCACCGCCGACCTGATGGACCTGACCACCATGCGCCAGCCGGTCGGTGAGCAGGGGGCGCTGCTGGCCCAGTCGTTGCTGTCGGCACTGGTCACCGACGCCGAGCCCACCGACGTGGTGCTCGAGACCGAGCTGGTGGTCCGGGGCAGCACGGTGGCCTCGGCCAGCGTGTACGCCGACACCTCCGGTGCGGCGTCCTGAGTCGGCTGAAGCCGTTCGAGTTCGAAGTCGGGTTTGTTCAAACATCGTGCGTCTCGGTGAGGGGTGTCAGAACTGGCGTCCGAACCGTCACGCTTCGCCAATGCACGTCGTAGGTCCGCACCCCAGGACGACGAACCTTGTCGGAGGACGGGACGGCGAGGTGTGAACACAGCGAGGCCGGGTACGCGGTCACACTTACGCTCGGTGCGTTAATTTATGGCAGCTTTGTTCTGTCGCTGGTGCAGGCCTACGGCCAGTTCCGAACGCCTACTCCGTACTAGTCCCGGTCCGGCGGCCTCACCGTATTTGCTCCAGTGATCATGGAATTAGTCGATCGCGGCGCGGCGCGGCTCGGGGCGGGCTCGCTCGACACGATTAGTCTGTAAGGGATACTTCGGAGAATGAGGGCGCGTGGTCGAACAGATCGGCAAATATTTTGTCCTGGTGAAGGCAGACAGTCGGCCTGGTGGGCTGTCTACTGTACGAAAGGGTATCGAC
>JAVEEO010000092.1 GCA_030840415.1 Pseudonocardiales bacterium
CCCGGCGAGTCGCCCGCCCACGCGTGCGTTCGTGAGGTCGGGGAGGAAACCGGGCTGGCGGTGGAGGTGGTCCGCTGGGCAGGGCGGGTGAACCGGCCGGCCCCGGGTGGCGGCCAGTTCGTGATCGACGACTACCTCTGTCGAGTTGTGGGCGGCACCCTGCGGGCCGGTGGCGATGCCGCCGATGCCGGGTGGTTCGACCTGGCAGGCATGAGCGGCATACCGCTGGCACCCGGCCTGGCCGGCGCACTTGCCGGCTGGCGGCTGCTACCCGCCTAGCCGCCTCAACTGGTCGGCGTGGGCCTGCCGGGCTGCTCGCCGCCGCGCGCATCCAGGTAGCTCTGTTTGGGAACCATGACCTTGCGCCGGAACAGGCAGACCACCGTGCCGTCCTGCTTGTAGCCCTTGGTTTCGACGTACACGATTCCCCTGTCGTCCTTGGACGTGGACTCCCACTTGTCCAGCACCTGCGTCTCGCCGTAGATCGTGTCGCCGTGGAAGGTGGGTGCCACGTGCCGCAGGGACTCGATCTCCAGATTGGCGATGGCCTTGCCGGAGATGTCGGCCACCGACTGGCCGAGCAGCACCGAGTAGATCAGGTTGCCGACCACCACGTTCTTACCGAACTGGGTGGTGTTCTCGGCATAGTGGGCATCCAGGTGCAACGGATGATGGTTCATCGTGATCAGGCAGAAGAGGTGATCATCGGCCTCGGTGATGGTCTTGCCGGGCCAGTGCCGGTAGGTCGCGCCAATCTCGAATTCCTCATAGCTACGGCCGAACTGCACAGTTGCCTCCTCGCCCTCGGTTTGCGTGTGGCTATCGTGCCGGACACCGGCCGGCCGGCGGGCGGGACGGCGACGTGCGGTTGGTCACCCGGACGTCGGTTGTCTTGTTCATGCTGCCACCGGTGCCGAGACGGTCCTGCTCAGGTCAACCCGACCGGATCGCGCATCAGATCGGTCAGGTCGGTGCCGGTTTCCTGCCAGCGCTGGACCAGCCGTTCGCTGCCGTGCACCCGCGCCCAGGCCAGCTCCGTCTGGGTAGCCGGCAGCACCCGCAGCACCTGCACGTCTGCCACGCCGGCAACAGCGATCGGCTGAAGCCCGGAGGCTGCCAGCACCCCGCCGGTGCAGCGGGAACCGGGACACAGTGGCTCCCCCAGGTCGATCCGGTTTCCCGCCTGGTACACCGCGCCCTCCACCGCGGGAGCGGCGGCAAGCACCGCCAACGCACGCCAGAGCGACTCCGGCCGACCGGCGGCGGACAGTATGAGTTCGGCACGCGGAGCGGTGTCGGTCGCGATCACGGCATCGCCTGGGTCGGCCATCGGAAAGCGAGCCATGCCCAGCGTCAGGTAGTGGTCGGTCCCACCGTCGGGATAGCGCAAGACCTCGATGGGATCGACTCCCAGGAACGACACCGACGCCCGGGCCGCCACCGTCTCGAAGTGCTGCCGGTAGGCCGCTTCGACGAGCCGGAGTAGGTCGGGAGGCGCACCGGTCATCCCTGGACGCTATCGCGTGCGGCGTCCTCATCGCCCGCGGAAGGAGGCGGCGATCTGCTGCTCCACCGCCGCGTAGCTCTGCCCAGCGGAATTGAGCAGGCCGCCGATGCCCTCCAAGGCCGCCGTCATCCCTTCGGCGTTCTTGTTGAACTGCTCGTAGAGCGCGGCGAACTGGGTGGCGGCGGTACCGGACCAGTCAGCGCCGAACAGCGGCGTCAGCTGACTCTTCAGGCTGGCGTGCTGGCCGCGGACGTCGAGGGCGGTTCGCCCGCAACTTCCTCCGAGCGCACTCAACTGTTGCGGTGACACCTTCAAACCGGTCATGGAGCAAGATCCTTTCCCTTGGCTCGACGGAACGTTGTTCGACCTGGCCGATCCCTGATCGGCACGCTCGACCGTAGGTGGTCGCCAACCCGGTGGGTAACGGAAACCGGGGACCTGTGGATAAGCCGTCGTTATCCACAACGTCGAAAACGTTTCGGCATCCGGACCCGGAATTCGACAACACTCTCGGCATGCGGGTGACCATGACGCTGCGGACCGAGGCGTTCGAGCGTGACGTCGAGGTGGTCGCTGACGGCGCCGCTACGGCCGGTCAGTTGGCGCCGTTGTTCGCGGAGTTGATGAGCGGGACCGCGGCCGGCCAACTGTCCAGTGGAGGCGAGCCACTGCCCGAGCAGGCCAGGCTGGGCGAGCCCGGTTTGCGGTCGGGCTGCGTGATCACCCTGGCAGGCACCACCAAGCACACGTCGCTGGCAGGCTCGGCCCTGCAACTGCGAGTGGTGGGCGGTCCGGACAGCGGTAAGGCGATCGGGCTACCACGCGGCCGACACCTGATCGGACGCGATTGCGGGGCCGGTCTGCAACTCGGCGATCCACAGGTGTCCCGCCGGCATGCCGAACTGCGGGTCGGCCTCGGGGGCATCTCGGTGCGTGACCTGGACTCCACCAACGGCACGTGGCTCAATGGCACTCGGGTGACAGCCGCCGGCCGACCGGTCGAGTCGGACACGGTGCTGCGAATGGGTAACTCGCTGGTGCGGGTGGTGTTCAGGTCCGAGCAGCCGGCTGCGGTGAGCCCCGATCCAGCCGGTGGCTTGTTGGTTCACCGGCCGCCGCGACTCGCAGAACCCGTCGAGGAAGGTCCGGTCGAATTTCCCGCCGAGCCGGTCGCTACCGCTCGCCCGCGGCTGCAATGGTTGGGTGCGTTGGTTCCGGCGGTGTTCGGCGTCGGCTGCGCGATTGCCCTGCGCAATGCCCAATTCCTCGCCTTCGCGGTCCTCAGTCCGGTGACCCTCCTGGCGGGGGCAGCTGTCGACCGTCGCGACTGGCGTCGCGGGCAGCGTCAGGCGCGGGCGGAACATCTTCAGGCCGAGGCCGCAGCTCGCGAGCAGCTCGACACGCGGCTGGTTGCCGAGAATGCCGCGTTGCACCGAGATTTGCCTGATGCGGCAACGGTGTTGCTGGCTGCGGCCACGCCGGATTGCCGGTTGTGGGAGCGCCGGCGCGAGGAGCGTTGCTTCCTCGAGGTCCGTCTCGGCATCGCCGACCGGCCCGCCGACACCAGGGCCACCAGAGCGGGACGCTTGCTGCCGGCCGAGTTGATCACAGGAGCACCGACCACCGCCCGGCTACGGGAGGGCCCGCTGGGGCTGGCTGGTCCGCTGCCGCTTGCCAGAGGTGCGGCACGATGGGTGGTGGGGCAACTGCTGGCCCTGCACTCGCCGCAGGATGTGTCCGTCGTGGCACTGCTCGATGGCGAGATCGCCGACTGGCGCTGGCTGAGATGGGCGCGGGCAGCTGTCAGAGCCATTGGCACCGAGCCCGAGGGGCATCGCCTGCTGCTGCAGGAACTGCTGGGCATCATCGCCGACCGGCGCGCTCGCAACGCCGGCGGTGTCTGGGCCGGCTCCTGGATCGTGGTATTGGTCGATCGGCCGAGCGGGCTGACGTCGACGAGCGGGCTGCAGACCGTTCTGGAACAGGGCGCAGCGGTAGGGGTATCGGCCCTGTGCGTCGATTCCGAGGACCGGTTGTTGCCGCCGGCATGCCGCTCGACGGCTGTGCTCAGAGCCGGGAACGGAGCGGAACTGGAGCTTCGTCGAGCCGGCCGCCCCCCGGTGCGGCTGGTCGCGGACCGGGTGTCGGAGGGCTGGGCCGACCAGTTGAGCCGCTGCCTCGCCCCGCTGCACGACATCGAGTCCACCGCTGCCGTGCGGCTGCCTTCCCAGGTGTGGCTGGCAGACCTGCTGGATGCCGAGGAGCTCAGCGCGGAATGGCTGCGGCGGCGGTGGGCCGCGCCGGCATCCGCGGCCACCCCGATCGGCATGGCCGCTACCGGACCGGTGGAGTTCGACCTGCTGCGCGACGGCCCGCACCTGCTCATCGCCGGCACCACCGGCGCTGGAAAGTCGGAACTGTTGCGCAGCTTCGTAACGGGTCTGGCAATGCGAGATGCGCCGGACGACCTCGCCTTCGTGCTGATCGACTACAAGGGTGGTGCGGCCTTCGCCGGATGCGCTGGCTTTCCCCACACGGTCGGCCTGGTCACAGACCTCGACGCTCACCTCACCAGCCGCGCGTTGGCCTCGTTGGAAGCCGAGCTCCGTCGCCGGGAGGCCACCCTCGCGGAGGCGGGTGTCGCAGACCTCGAGGCCTACCGGCGCACGCCCGCACACCGGCGACGAAGGCTGGCCAGGCTGGTACTGGTGGTGGACGAGTTCGCCTATCTGGCCGAGGAACTGCCCACCTTCCTGTCCGGCCTGATCGGCGTGGCACAGCGAGGTCGGTCCCTCGGACTGCACCTGGTGCTTGCCACCCAGCGGCCGGCCGGTGTCGTTTCTCCCCAGATCAAGGCCAACATCTCCTCGCGCATCGCGCTTCGGGTCACCGACGCGGCTGATTCAGCCGATGTGATCGGCAGCGATGCCGCCAGCCACCTCCCCAGAGACCGGCCTGGCCGTGCGGTCGCCCGGCTGGCTGATGGGCTGGTCGAGTTCCAGGCCGCACGCATCGGACGCCGGTCGGCCAACCGATCGGTCACGGTCACGCCGCTGGATGCCTGGCACCGGACGGCCGCGACGAGCACCGTGCCGGCAGCCGACGGCCTCGACGAGCTCGAACGACTGCGCGGGGCGATGCTGGCGGCAGCGGCACGACTGGGCCGTCCGCTGCCCGAGCGCCCGTGGCTGCCGCCGCTGCCGGCACGGTTGACCACCACCGAACTCGATCACGATCGGGCGGCACCCTTCCAGATCCGGTTCGGCCTGACCGATGACCCCGGCCGGCAGCGCCAGCAGGCCGCCAGCCATGACTTGCTCGCCGGGGGCGCCGTGGGGTTCATCGGCAGCCCACGGTCCGGACGCACCAGCGCCCTGCACACCTTCCTCGGGCAGGCCTGCCGGCAGCTCGATGCGGGACAGCTTCACCTCTACGTGCTGGATCTTTCCGGCCAGAGCTTCAGCCACCTCGCCCGGCTCCCGCACTGCGGCGCGGTGGTCGGTAGGGACGATCCGAACGCGGTGGCGCGGCTGGTCGCCAGGCTGGTCGAGGAGCTCGGGATCCGGCAGCGACAACTGGCGCACCTGGGGGTGGGCACCGTGGCCGAGGCCTACCAGATCGGCGCGCCGCTGCCGACGATGGTGGTCGCGGTCGACGGCTGGGAGGGTTTCGCCGCGCTCAGTGACGACCATGACGCCGGACGCTCGGCCGAAGCCCTCCTGGGTCTGGCACGCGATGGCGCAGCTGCCGGGATCACGGTGCTCATCGCCGGTGACCGGGCGATGCTCGGTCTGCGGGTGGCGCCGGTGTTGGCTCGCCGGATAGTGCTCGCGCTGACTGACCGCAGCGACTACGCAAGTGCGGGTATCCACGCCGCGAGCCTGTCCGTCCGGTTCGAGCCTGGGCGCGCGGTCGACGCCGGCGACGGTTTGGAGCTCCAGTTGGCACTGCTCACCGACGATGCCCGGCCGGGCTCACAACAAGCGGCCCTGGTCGAGTTCGCCCGGACCGATCCGGTGACCGCGGCAGGCCCGACGATCAGGGTCAGGAGCTTGCCGACCCTGGTCCGTCGGGCGGACCTGCATATCGGCGGCTCGGACCCGCGCGGCCCGGAGCACCTCCCCGAGGGAGATCACGATGCGCCAGCGGGCCACCCCGGCAGTTGCCTGCTCGGCCTGGGCGGTGACGATGCCCGCCCGGTCTGGTCCTGCCTGTTCGCCGAGCACGCCAGGTTCCTGGTGTGCGGCCCGGCGCTGAGCGGTCGCAGCACCACGATGGTCGCCATCGCCCAGCAGGCACTCCGGGCCGGGCTGGCGATGCTGGTCGCTGCTCCCCTCCGATCACCACTCGCGGACTGGGGCGCCCGGCAGGGACTGGCTGTCCTGACACCCGACGGTCCATCGGGATCGCAATCCTGCGATTTCCCCGGGCAACTGGTCGTGATCGACGATGCGGAGCAGTTCACCGACACCGACAGCGGAATCCGCCTCACCGAACTGGTGACCAACCACCCCGGCGCCGTGGTCGCCGCGGCCAGAACGGAGGAGCTGATGTCGAGTTTCCGGGGACCGGCGGTCGCGGTGCGCCGAAGTCGCACCGGCCTGCTTCTCCAGCCCGGGCCGGCCGACGGCGAACTGCTCGGAGTGCGGACCGGCGGCCGGCGGATGCCACTTGTGCCCGGCCGCGGACTGTTGATCACCGATAGCACGCGCAGGACCGCGCCCGACGGCCTCGTCCTGCAGGTTGCGATATGAACCGCGCGATCAGCGCAGCTGCGCCAGCAAGTCGGCCAACTCCTGGGTTGCGTACCAGGACAGTTCGAAGCCCTCGGCGTCGTCGACCGCTTCCTCCGCGCTCGGATCTCCCAGATCCGCTGCGTCGATCTGCTCGACGGCAACGGCCACAGTCGATTCGGCGTCAGCGTCGTCGGCATGGATCGAGGCACACCAGGCCAACGGGATCTCGACGGCTATTCGAACCACCCCGCGGTCCAGGTCGTCACGCACCACCACCGAGCCGTCCGCGACGTCAGCCGAGACCACGAACCGGCGCCTGGCCGCCGCCGGATCCGCGGCGATCAGCCGCAGCGCAGCCCTGGCAGCCTCGGCGGCAGCCGCATACTCCAATTCCTCGATGTCGTCGTCGAGGTAGTACTCGCGCAACCCCGGGGTCACCGCAAAGCCGGTCAGCGGAGCTGGGCCCAGCACTCCCGATCCGGCGAGGTCGGCCAGCACGGTCGACGTGGCCGGCAGGTAGACCCTCATGCGGTTCCCGATTCCGGCAGAGCGAAGCCCGGCTGCCGCTGCTGGTCACGAAGGGTGCTTGCTGCTGTCCGCATCGCGGTGTGCAGTACCGCCGTCCGGCGTCGCGGATTCATCAGGTTGGCACCCATCACCGTCAGGTCCTCGGGTCCAGGCGTGAGCAGGGTGACCGCAGTTCCAGCCTTGCGCAAAACCGCGACATCGGTGCCGATGCCCCGGGTGATCGAGCGCCGGACCCGGCGTTCGAGCCGTGCCACCGGCGAGCGCGGGCTGTCCGGCTCCAGCGCCGCCATCGGTGCCAGTACGAAGACCTCGTCCAGCTCCTGGCCGGCGAGCAGGTCCACCGAGGCGTTGGAGACCGCTCCGCCGTCGATGTAGGCGCGGGAGTTGATCTGCACCGGTGCGTACCAGGCCGGGATCGCGCACGAGGCGCTGACCGCCTCGGCCAGTCCGGCAACCGGCTCGTCCTCGCGGCCGAATACCGTCCGGCGGCCCGTGGAGTAGTCGGTGGCCACGATCCAGGTTCGCTGCGGCCAGTTCCCGGCGCCGATGGTGGCGGTGGCGACGCTGTCGAGCATCCGGTGGATCGGCTGCAAGCTGCCTCGCCCCCGGGGCAGCAGGCCGGACAGGGCAAGCACCGGCGAGACAGTGGCAGGGCTCCGGATGCCGTCCCACACCAGGCGCGGCGAACCGGGCCACCACACCGGCCGGGGCGGCCGGCTGCCACCGGTGTCGGAGTCGTAGTTCCAGCTGATCGGCGGATCCTCCGGCAAGGGCATGCCGACCTGGTGCCGCCGGATGCCGTCGACGTTCAGCCCACAACCGAGCAGGCCGGAGATGACGGCCCCCGCCGACGTTCCGACCAGCAGATCCTCCGCGGTCGGCTCGACGTCCAGCTCATGCTGGAGCGCGGTCAGCGCACCCACGATCCAGGCGAAGCCGAGCACGCCGCCGCCACCGAAGACGAACGCCCGGCGGACCGGTCGGGACGTGTCAGCCACGGGTCGGCCCCTTCTGCGGGAGGGTGGGACGAGTTCAAGCCTGTCGTAGGAAAGGTATGCCATAACTCAGCCATTCGTACGCAGCCCTGGTGCCACGTCCGGTCGACCGATCGGAGGCACACCACGTCAGCGGCGACTGCGCCCACGAGGTCGGCTGGATGCCCCCACCAGTTCCGCCAGCGACTCCTCGATCAGGGAACCGAGCACGTCGACGTCATGCATCGCGTCCCGATCGGCGTTGAGGCCGAAGTACACCCCGCCGTTGTAGGACGTCAGGCCTATCGAGACGGCCTGGCCTGCGGCAAGTGGGATCACCGGAAACATCTCCAGCATCCGGGCCCCCGAGGCGTACAGCGGAAACTGCGGTCCCGGCACGTTGGTGACCACCACGTTGAACAGCCGCCGGGTGAAGCTGTTGGCGGCCCTGGCACCGAGCGCGTGCAGGGTCGGCGGGGCGAACCCGGACAGCGCCATCAGCGCCTCGGCACCCACCGATTGGCCGGATTCCTTGTGGGCCTTCATGGCGTAGCTGACCTGGCTGAGCCGGACCATCGGGTTGGGCTCCCCCACCGGCAGGTCCACCAGGTAGGAGGACACCCGGTTGCCGGGACCGGAGTCCTCGTCGGCGCGAATGCTGACCGGCACCATCGCCCGGACCGTCGTCGAGGGCTTGACCGGCTCGCCTCGCGACAGCATCCAGCCCCGGACGGCGCCGGCCACGGTAGCCAGCACCACATCGTTGACCGTGCCGCCCTGGTGCTTGCGGACCTTGCGGTAGTCCTCCAGGTCGGTCCGGGCCACCGCGAAGCGACGCTGGGCACCGATCGCGCTGTTCAGCGGGGACTCCGGAGCCGGCCGGGCGACCACCCGGGCCGCGGCCAGCACGCCGGTGACCGCCGCCGACACCTGGGAGACGACGTTGCGGGCATCCGCCATTCCGATCCGGACCGTATCGGCCACCGCGGTGGGCCGTCGCACCAGCTCGCTCACGGCGTCGAGGACCAGGCTCGCCGCACCGGGCTCGGGGCGCGGCATCCACAGATCCTCGGGAATCTCGCGTGGCACCGGGGTGGTGTCCAGGATCACCTGGCCGATGTCCACCGCGCTGATGCCGTCGACCATCGCGTGGTGGGTCTTCTGGATCACGGCGAACCGGCCACCGGCCAGCCCCTCGACCAGGTACATCTCCCACAGCGGCCGGTTGCGATCCAGCGCCCTGGACTGCACCCGCGCGACCAGCTCGCGCAACTGCTCATCCGAGCCCGGCCGCGGCAGTGCCGAACGCCGGACGTGGTAGCCGAGGTCGAAGTCGGTGTCGTCCACCCACACCGGATTGGCCAGATGCCCCGGGATCGACCGGACCTTCTGCCGGTACCTGGGCACCAGCGCGATCCGCTGCTCGATCAGGTCGACGAACCGGTCGTAGTCGAAACCCTCCGACGGCGGCTCGAACACCGCCAGACCACCCACGTGCATCGGCGTGGTGCGGCCCTCCAGGTACAGGAAGGAGACGTCGAGGGGGTTCAACCGGTCGGCCATGGTGTGAGAACTCCTTTCCGGACCATCGCCAGACGATCCCGTTCACCGGCCGACGAAGTGGACGTCGGCGACCGCAGGTACACGCTACTTGCGGCGCCTACCCCGGCGCGGAGCCGCGACCCCGCAGATCGCCTCGGCCAGCTCGGTGACGGCAGCGCGCAGCGGGCTGGCCGCAGCGGCCTCGGCCAGCGTCTGGCCGGCCACCGCGGCCTCGTCCAGGCTGATCCGGTCGTAGGGCAGCAGAGCCGTGTAGGACTGGCCGGTGAACCGGTGCAACGCAGCCTGGAGCTCGGTCTCGGGCTTGGCACCGACAACCCCGCGGCGCACCCGGTTGACCACGATCCAGACCGGCGTGTCGATGGCGGCCGCCCGCAGCTCCCCCAGCCCGCGCACCAACCGCTGCACTCCGATCGGATCCGCCGAGCCCACCGCGAGGATCAGGTCCGCCTCCTCCAGCGCCGTCAGGGTCGCTCCGTTGCGTCGCGGCGCGAGGGTGTCGTAACTGAGCTCCTCGTCGGTCTCCAGGCAGAACCCGACGTCGAGGACGGTGTACTCGGCCAGGGCTCGCGCCACCGCCAGCACCCCCTGCAACGCGGTACCGCGCAGCTCCGGCCAGCGATCTGCCCGCGAGATGCCGGTGAGCACCCGGAGACCGGCGTCGACCTGCCAGCACAGTCCGGCCAAACCCTCGACGTCCAGCCGACGCGACTGGGCCTGTCGGCAGGCCGCCACCAAGCCGGCGGACTCGTCGAGCAGGCCGAACATCGACGCCACCACCCCGCCGTAGACGTCGGCGTCGACCAGCAGCGACCGCTGGCCGAGCCGGGCGAGCTCATCGGCCAGGGTGACGGCTGTAGTGGTGCGTCCCGGAGCGCCGGTGGGGCCCCAGACCGCGATCACCTTGCCGGGCGGAGCCGCTCCCGGCTGCGACTGGTCGGCGGCCTCCCGATCCATGCCCGGACCCACCCGGCCGGCCGGCACCCCGCCGGCCGAAGCGCCGGCCGACGCGCCGGACGCAGAACCGGTGGCGAACGCCGGGTCGGCGAAGGCATGGCCGCCGGGCTCCTCTCCGGAGCCGGACCGGTCGGCGACGGCCGCCGCGATCACCGCGCCGAATACCGCCATCGCCGCGTCGGAGGCAACGAAGAAGCCGATGCCGGCATCGCGCAACCGCTCGGCATCGGCGTCAGCGCCCGGTGCGGTCACACCGACCACGGCCACCGCGCCTGCCGTCAACCGGTCGACGGCATCGGCGTCCAACCGACGCAGTTGAGCATCGACCAGCGCGACGACAGCCTGGCCGGACCCGGCGACAGCCAGCAGCTCGACGATGTCGACGCATCGCCGAACCACCGTGAACGGCTGCTCGGGATGGCTACCACCCAGCTCGGCCAGCAGCGCCGACTCCCACGCTGCGCCGTCGGCGGCACTGACGACCGCGATGCTCACCGGCCGGTCCCGGCGCAACCGGCCAGCGAAGCCGACTGCGGCTCGGGCTGCTCGGCTGCCGAGAGCACGCCGGCCCGCAGCACCGCACCGTCCAGGTCCAGTGCCGAGACGACCCGCTTGGCGTCGGCGGCCGAGACCCGCACGACCAGCAGCGAGCCGGCCGTCGAACCGAAGGCCGAACCGCTTACCTTGCCGGCATCCTGCACCGGCACGCCGCTGAGCAGCACCACGCCCCGGCAGGTCTTGGTGCTGAGCCACAGGGTGATCCGCTCGCCCCGGCTGATCTCCGGCGCGTTCTCCGGCTGCATCGGGATGGTCACCGTGACGCCGGGTTCGGGATCGGTCACCTCGGCCAGCGCGAGCAGTTCGCCGGCGCGCAGCGAGTGGCGCACGGTGCGACCGGCGACCGCGACGTCGGAGCCCAGGTACCGGGATGCGGCCATCCCGAGCTGCACCCGCACCGGTCGGAGATCGGCACCGGTGAGCACCGTGCCGGCCGCGACGTCACGGCTCAGCGACCACACCGGCCGCCGGTGGTCGGCCGAGGACACCAGGAGCGAACCGAGCAGCACCGAGACCAGCACCAGCACTACACCGCCGATGAGCCGGGCATCCAGCCAGCGCGGACGGGTGAGCCGGCGGGGCACCGGCGAGGCCGGGTCGGCGCGCCGCAGTGACGTATCGGTCATAGCACTACATCTTGCATCAGTGACCGAGCTGATCGCCTCTCGACTGCGGGAAAGCTGTGGACAACACGGTCGAGAGCCACCCGATTGCTGCCACACTGACGTGCGAGCCGGTCCGATTGCCTTCGATATCGTCGGCTTGAAGGACGCGCGACGGAGATGAGTCCACGATGACGCAACCACGATTCCTGACGCTCAGCGACGTGGCC
>JAVEEO010000111.1 GCA_030840415.1 Pseudonocardiales bacterium
CGGTCAAGCCGGAGTATTGCGACGGCACCCCCTCGCCGACCCCGTAGAACGGCACCGCGGCGCCGATCCGGTCGCCCTGCTGGGCGGCCAGCAACAGCACGAAGCCGCCGCCCATGCAGAACCCCACCGCGCCGACCTTGCTGGAGGTCACCGCCTGGTGGCCGAGC
This sequence comes from Pseudonocardiales bacterium, assembly GCA_030840415.1. Classification (GTDB taxonomy): domain Bacteria; phylum Actinomycetota; class Actinomycetes; order Mycobacteriales; family Jatrophihabitantaceae; genus Jatrophihabitans_A. Next base: position 168 of record JAVEEO010000111.1, read on the forward strand.
AGGTAGTCCACCGCACCGGACAGGTCCTGTGCGGCCTTGGCGACCGGCAGTTGCGACATCAGCTCGCCCGCCTCATCCGCATCGTGGGCGGTCCGGCCGCCGAACAGGTCCGGAGCCAGCGCCACGAAGCCCTCGGCGGCCAGCCGGTCGGTCACGTCGACGATGTGGTCGGTCAGCCCCCACCATTCCTGGATCACGATCACCCCGGGCCCGCTGCCGCCGGGCGGCAGTGCCAGGTAGCCGTGCGCCTGACCGCCGTTGCTGGCGAACGTGGTGTTCTGGGCGGTTCTGTCCTCGCTCACGGGGGACCTCGCTCTCGTCGATCGTCGCTACCGATGGGAACCTGCTCGAAACTAATTCCCAGTCCGGTTCCCCGGCAACCCGACCGGTCCGACTGACCCGGCGCCCGGCCGGCTCAGTCGTCGTCGCGGGACAGCAGCGCCACCCTGCCCAGCTCGCCGGAGGCCCAGCAGGCGCCGTCGCGGGTGCAGCTGACCGTGTCGAAGCTGCCGTCGTCGAACTGGCTCCAGTGCCGGCCGCCGTCGTAGCTGACGTCACTGCCGGAGATGCCGACGGCAAGCGCGGTGTCGCGGTGCGCCAGCCAGGCCAGCCCGGAACGGTAACCGTTCGGCGCATCCGGCACCAGCCGCCAGCTGGTTCCGCCGTCACGGGTGCGGGCCAGGGCGTCGATCGCGCTGGTCGGTGTGTTGAAGTCGCCGCCGGCGGCGATGCCGTGCCACCGGTCGCGGAAGGCCAGCGCGAAGACGCCGGCGGTCGGGCCGCTGCCGATGCCGGTGGTGCTGACCGTCCAGTTGCGGCCGCCGTCGCGGGAGTGGAACACCCGAGCCTGGCTCTGGCCGCCGGTACCGAACCAGGCGTCGCGTCCCAGGGTGGTGAGGCATTCGCCGCCGGCGGCGAAGGCTGCCTCGCCGGGCAGCGCGGCCGGCATCGTGGTGTTCACGACCTGCCAGCTGCGGCCGCCGTCGCGGGTGGCCAGGATCCGGAACCTGCCGTCGACCGGGTCGCTGAGCACCAGGCCGTGCTTGCGGTCGGAGAACGACATGCAGTCGAAGAACGCCGCCGGATCGGTGTTGCGGTAGGCCAGTTGCCAGTGCCGGCCGCCGTCGCCGGTGGCGTACAGCGCCGAGTCGGTGCCGACCCCGGCCGCCATGGCGACCGCGTGCCGGGCGTCGAAGGCCTGGACGTCGCGGAACTGCAGCGTGCCGGCGCCGGCCGGCGAGACGTCGAGCCAGTGCCGGCCGCCGTCGACCGTGCGCAGCACGGTGCCGTCATAGCCGCCGACCCAGGCCACCCTGGCGCTCACCGCCGACAGGCCGCGCAAGTGCGAGGTACTGCCGGTGGGAAGCAGCCGCCAGGACAGGTCCTCGTCGTCGTGCTGGTGCCGGGCGGGCGCGTTCGAGGCTCGGGCCGCCGCTGAGGCCGGGGCCGGCAGGGCGGCCGAGAGCGCCAGCAGGGCGGTCAGTGCGGTACCCGCGGCGGCGGCGCGGATCCGAAAGGTCGTCGGCGACTGGTTCATGCGCCGCGACGTTACTCAGCGCCCGGTTCGCAGTGGATGAAGTTTCACTGCGAACCGGGCGGTGGCCGTGGCATCGTGGAGTAATGAGCATTCAGGCAATCTGGAACGGACAGGTCATCGCCGACAGCGACGACACCGTGGTCGTGGAGAACAATCACTACTTTCCGCTGGACTCGGTCCGGCAGGACGTGTTGCGGGCCTCGCAGTACCAGACGGTGTGCCCGTGGAAGGGCACCGCGTCCTACTACTCGCTCGAGGTGGACGGCAAGCAGAACACCGACGCCGCCTGGTACTACCCCGAGCCCAAGGACGCCGCGGCCGAGATCAAGGACCGGGTGGCCTTCTGGCGCGGCGTCGAGGTCCGCGCCGGGTAGTCGGTTCGTCGCGCTGGGATGACGGCGCGGACCGGTTGCCCAGGGCAGCGCGGATTTTCTTCCCGTTGGCTGGTTCCGGCCCGGCATCAGTGGCAGGGTGAGGGCGTCCGGATTGCCACTGCGCGCGAAAGGCTCGCCATGCCTGTCCATGACGGTCCGTGGCCCGACGGCACCCCCTGCTGGGTGGACGTGTCCGTGCCTGACCTCGACGCCGCCCGGTTGTTCTACGAAGGCCTGTTCGGCTGGGAGATGCAGGGCGGTACGCCGGAGTTCGGTGGTTACCTCAACTGCGCCAAGAACGGTCGGCTGGCCGCCGGCATCAGCCCCAAGATGATGCCCGAGGCCCCGACCGCCTGGACGACCCATTTCGCCACCTCCGACGTCGCCGCCTCGGCGGAGCGGGCCGGCAGCTCCGGCGGCCAGGTGCTGATGGGTCCGATGGACGTGATGGACCTGGGCAAACTGGCGATCTGCACCGACCCCAGCGGCGCCATGTTCGGCCTCTGGCAGCCCGGTAGCCACCTCGGGGTCGGTGTCTACAACGAGCCGGGCTCGTTGATCTGGACCGAGCAGCTGAGCCGGTCCGCCGATCCCAACCTGGCCTTCTACAGCGCGGTGTTCGGCTGGGAGTTCCACGACTGGTCGGCCCCCGACTTCCGCTACGCCAGTTTCGTCATCGACGGCCGCGACACCGGCGGCGTCGGCGAGTACGGCCAGGACGGCCCCGAGCTGCCGCCGCAATGGTGGGCCTACCTCGCGGTCGATGACACCGACGAGGCCGTCGACCGGGTGGTCAAGCTCGGTGGCAGCGTCATTCTGCCGCCCAGCGATTCGCCGTACGGCCGGCGGGCCACGGTGGCCGACAACCAGGGCGCGAGCTTCGCGCTGTTGGCGGCGCCGCCCGAGGGTTATGGCGACTGACCCCGAGCCGGAGGTGGCCCCGGACGCGGGAACGTCCCGGCTGGACTGGCAGGGCACGGCCGACGGCGGGCAGCTGCTCGCGCCACCGGTCAGCGCGTTCCTGGCCGGCTGGCCCGGTGCGGAGCTGGTCTCGGTGGCCGAGATCGATCCGGAGCTGGCCGATACCGCCGCGTTCTGCCAGGCCTATGGAGTGCTGCCGGCCGAGTCGGCGAACTGCGTGGTGGTCTCGGGCAAGCGGGGCGGCGAGGTCAGGTTCGCGGCCTGCGTGGTGCTGGCGACCGACCGGGCCGACGTCAACGGCGCGGTCCGGCGGTTGCTGGACGTCCGCAAGGCATCCTTCGCCCCGATGGCCGAGGCGGTCGAGCTGACCGGCATGGAGTACGGCGGCATCACGCCGATCGGGTTGCCGGCCGGCTGGCCGGTGCTGGTGTCGGCCGAGGTGGCCGCGGCCGGCCCGGTGGTGATCGGCAGCGGGTTGCGACGCTCCAAGCTGCGCCTGGACGGTGCCCTGCTCGGCACGCTGCCCGGCGCGGCGGTGGTGGCCGAGCTGTCGCAGCGCTGAGGCGGATTAACCCCGGTTCGGCCCGGCGGCACACAGCGGTCAGGTGCGATCAGGTCAGCGCGGTCAGGTCAGCGCGGTCAGCAGCGCCTCGTGCAGCAGGCTGTTGGAGGCGGCGGCATTGCCCTGCTGCACGCCGTCCACCCCGTTCAGGCCGGTGAACCGGCCGCCGGCCTCGGTGACGATCGGCGCCAGGGCCGCCATGTCCCACAGCGACAGCTCGGGTTCGGCCGCCAGGTCCACCGCCCCCTCGGCGAGGAGCATGTAGGACCAGAAATCGCCATAGGCCCGCGAGCGCCACACCTGGCCGACCAGGTCGAGGAAGGCCTGCTGGCGACCGGCCTCGGCCCAGCCGGACAGCGAGGCGTAGGACAGGCTGGCGTCGGCGAGCCGGCCGATGGCTGAGACCCGCAACCGGCGCGGCGGCTGGCCGAGCGAGGCGCAGAACGCGCCCTGGCCGCGAGCGGCCCACCAGCGCTGGCCGAGGGCCGGCGCGCTGACCACGCCGAGCACCGGCTCGCCGTCGACCAGCAGCGCGAGCAGGCTGGCCCAGACCGGTACGCCGCGGACGAAGTTCTTGGTGCCGTCGATCGGGTCCAGCACCCAGGTGCGCGGGCCGCTGCCGGCGGTGCCGGACTCCTCGCCGCAGAAGGCGTCGGCCGGCCGCTCGGTGGCCAGCCGCTGCCGGATCAGCCGCTCGACGGCCTGGTCGGCGTCGCTCACCGGGGTCAGGTCGGGCTTGCTGTGCACCACCAGGTCGGCGCTGCGGAACCGGGCAGTGGTTACGGTGTCGGCCAGGTCGGCCAGCCGCAGGGCAAGCTCCAGGTCGGCGGCCGGGTTCGTGTCCGGTGCCAGGCCGGAGTCGGGATCGGACGGGTATTCAGGAGTGCCGGTCACGGCGAGCAGGTTATCGTCGCCGGGTGACCGAGGGCCAAACCGCGACCGAGCGGGCTCGTGCGCTCGCCGACCCGGCGGCCTTCGACGAGATCGCCGACCCCGCCCTGCGCCGGGTGCTGCGGGCCTACCTGGGGCGCGGTGCGTTGCCGGTGATCCCGCGCGGCGGGGCCAAGCGCAGCCTGCTGCTGGCCTACCTGGCGACCGCCTTCGAACCCGGGGTGCGCTACGGCGAACCGGAGGTCAACGCGATCGTGGGAACCTGGCACCCGGACGTGGCGGCGCTGCGGCGCTACCTGGTCGACGAGGGGCTGCTGGCCCGGCAGGACAGCGTGTACTGGCGATGTGGGGGATGGACATGACCGGACCGGCCCCTCTGACCCCCCAGCTCTCCGAAGCCCTCGCGGGGCCGTCCCAGCGCTCGGCGGTCGCGCCGTTCTACGTGATGCAGGTGTTCGTCGAAGCCGAAGCGCGCCGAGCCGCCGGCTTGCCGGTGTACAACCTGGCGATCGGCCAGCCGGGCACCCCGGCGCCGACGGTGGCCCGGGAGGCCGCCCGGCAAGCGCTGACCGGCCACCGGCTCGGCTACACCGGCGCGCTCGGCCTGCCAGAGCTGCGCGAGGCGATCGCCGGCCACGTCCTCACCTGGTACGGCATCGAGGTGCCGGCGGCCAACGTGGTGGTCACCACCGGCTCGTCCGGCGGCTTCCTGGCGGCGTTCCTGGCCGCTTTCGGCGCCGGCGACGTGGTGGCGATGCCCCGGCCCGGCTACCCGGCCTACCGCAACATCCTGGCCAGTCTCGGCTGCACGGTGGCCGAGTTCGGCTGCGGCCCCGCACACGGCTTCGTGCCGAGTGTCGAGATGCTGCAGAACCTGGGCGAGGCGCCGGCCGGCCTGGTGCTCGGCTCGCCGGCCAACCCGACCGGCGCGATGGTGCCGGCCGGCCGGCTCGCCGAGATCGCCGCCTGGTGCCGGGCCAGCGGCGTCCGGCTGATCTCGGACGAGATCTACCACGGCATCAGCTATGCCGGGCCGGCCGCCTGCGCCTGGCAGTTCGACCGGTCGGCGATCGTGGTCAACTCGTTCTCGAAGTACTTCTCGATGACCGGCTGGCGGGTTGGCTGGCTGCTGGTGCCCGACGAGCTGCTGGACGCGGTGGACCGGCTGATCGCCAACTTCACCATCTGCCCGCCGACGCTGTCGCAGCTGGCCGCGCTGGCGGCGCTTTCCGCGCATGAGGAGCTCGAGGCGAACGTGGCCCGCTACGCCGAGAACCGGGCGCTGCTGCTGGACGCGCTGCCGACGATCGGCCTGGACCGGCTGGCCCCGGCCGACGGCGCGTTCTACGTCTATGCCGACGTCTCCGACCACACCGACGACTCGCTGGCCTGGGTGCGCCAGGTGCTGGCCGAGACCGGGGTGGCGCTGGCCCCGGGGCTGGACTTCGACACCACCGACGGGCACCGGTTCGCCCGGCTGTCCTTCGCCGGCGAGACCGCCGAGATCGAGCAGGCGGTCACGGTACTGGGCAAGTACTTGGCTGCCGGATAGCCGCCGGCGGCTAACCCCGGCCGGGTCCAGCACTCGGGCGGGCGGGCCCGGCGCGCCGCGACCGTTCAGCTCTGCTGACAAACCGGGAAACAGCTCGTCGAGGTCAAGAACCCTGCTCGCTCAGCCCACGAAGGTAGTCGAAACCGAGACCAGGCGATCGAAGATGCGCATGAAGCGCTGTATGTCTGTGGAATTGATCGAGAAGTAGTTCATCTCGCCTTTCGCTCCCACTTCCGTGCGGTGCAGCCCATCGCCGTCGAACAGTACGAAGGCCTTCCTCAACTCCGTGGGCAACTCAGCCAGACTGACGTAAGAGACCTTGATTCCGGCCTCAGCCTGCTGCCGCATGACCCGGACAGCGCGGTCACGGTCGGCATGCGGATCCAGCAGGAATATCCGAGAGGCTCGCACCCCTCGACTCATGACCGCTTCATGCGCGTGGAGGTAGCGCTGCCCGATCGGGGATTCCCACCATGTCAAGTCCACGTCCATCGGACTGCTCGCGCGGATTTCCCTCCTCGATCCGGCCAACGCGTCGAGCAACAGGTCGCTGTGCCAGTAGTCGAAGTCCAAGCGCCCGGAGCTGACTTTCTCGAGTTCGTCCACCAACTCGTCGATCTCGCGTGAGGTGTGGTTGGACAGGATGTGAGCTAGACGGTTCTGCCCCTTCGACGTGATGACGGCCTGCTCGGTTGCCGAGATCACCTTCTGGACACGGGCCGCCATCGGTGCACCGAGGGCCGTTATTCGTTGGAAGACAGCCTGCGCCTCGGTCTCATCTCGCCGGATTGCCTCGATCTTGCTGAGAGTCTCGAGTTGGAAGGTGACGGTCAGGCCGACGAGCGCGACGAGTGCGGCGATCGTGTGCTGCTGCCCGGCGAGGGAAGTGCCCACGGCGGCAGCAAAGGAGATAACGACGCCAACGATGACGAGTGGATCCAGTAGGTCTGGTAAGCGTCTTTGTGGTCTGTCAGCCATGGTTGAGTCCACCTTGCGAGACTTATCAGGGTTCAGGGTCTGCGAAACACTACGGTGGATCCAGTGGTCTTGGTGGGCACGCCACCAGCGGGCTGTCCTTCAGCGCGACGTCACCGGATAGGGGCACGCCGTCACGATGCGCGCAACCAGCGCCTGAGGCGGACGGCTCAGGGCAGCGCGATGGCGCCGCCGAGGTCCTTGCGGCTGACCAGTAGCCGGCGGAAGGCATCCAGCCGGGCCGGCGTCGAATTTCCCGCGGCGACCCAGGCGTCGAGCCGGCAGCCGTCGGCAGCGGTCAGGTGCTCGCAGCTGCCCGGGCAGCGGGCCGCGCCGTCCTCCAGGTCAGGAAACGCCCACAGCACGTCGTCGGCGCTGACGTGGGCCAGCCCGAACGAGCGCACCCCGGGGGTGTCGATCACCCAGCCGTGCGCGGGCTCCGGCAGCGCCAGCGCGAACACCGAGGTCGAGGTGTGCCGGCCCTTGCCGACCCCGCTGACCACGCCGGTGCTGCGCGCCGCGCCTGGCACCAGGGCGTTGACCAGCGTCGACTTGCCGACCCCGGAATGCCCGACGAACACCGTCACATGCCCGTCCAGGACCTCCAGGACCGGCGCCAGGTCGGCCCCGCGTTCGGTGACGACGGCCGGTACGTCCAGCGGCGCGTAGTGGGCCAGCACGTCCTCCGGCGAAGCCAGATCGGCTTTGGTCAGCAGGAGAATCGGCTCCAGGCCGGCGGTCAGCGCGGCCACCACGCACCGGTCGATCAGGCCGTACACCGGCGGTGGGTCGGCCAACGCGGTCACGATCAGCAGCTGGTCGGCGTTGGCCACGATTACCCGCTCGTACGGGTCGTTGTCGTCGGCGGTGCGTCGCAGCACCGTCTCGCGCGGCTCCACCCGGACGATCCGCGACAGGGTGTCCGGCTCCCCGGTCAGGTTGCCGACCACGCCCACCCGGTCGCCCACCACGATCGCGGTGCGGCCCAGCTCGCGGGCCCGCATCGCGGTCAGCAGCACATCGGCAGAACCCTCGGCCGGGCTTTCCAGCAGCACGGTGAACCGGCCGCGGTCGACCGTCACCACCATGCCGGTGGCGGCGTCGGAGTGCGCCGGCCGCTGCTTGGTGCGGGCCCGGCTGCCGTAGCGGGTGGGTCGGTTGCGGACGTCGTCCTCGTCCAGCCGCCTGGTGTCGCGCCGCGCCATCCGTGCCCGCGCTCAGCGCTCGGCCGGCGCGAGCAGCTGCCGCCACATGCCCGCGAAGTCGGCCAGGGTCTTGCTGGTACAGCCGATGTCGTCCACCACGACGCCGGGCACCGCCAGGCCAAGCACCGCCCCGGCCTGCGCCATTCGATGGTCGGCGTAGCTGCGCCAGGGACCGCCGTGCAGGCGCGCCGGGCTGATCACCAGGCCGTCGGCGGTCTCGGTGACCTGGCCGCCGAGTCGAGCCAGCTCGGCCGCCAGGGCCGCCAGCCGGTCGGTCTCGTGGCCACGGATGTGTGCCACCCCGGTGATCACCGACTCGCCGTCGGCCAGTGCCGCTAGCGCGGCCAGCACCGGCGTCAGCTCGCTGGCATCGTGCAGGTCGGCCACCAGGGGTGCGATCCGGCCGGTGCCGGTCACCGTCAGGCCGGCTTCGTTGCAGATCACGGTGGCGCCCATCGAGGTGAGCAGCTCGGCCAGCAGCGCCCCGGGCTGGCTGGTGGCGGGCGGCCAACCGGGCACCGTCACCGACCCGCCGGTC
>JAVEEO010000171.1 GCA_030840415.1 Pseudonocardiales bacterium
ACAGGCTGTCGTCGTAGAGTTGGGTCAGGTCGAAGTCGCTGATCGTGCCGCGGCCCTCGCAGCGCGGGCACATGCCGCCCTGATAGACGGCCTTGCGCACCACGATCCGCTCGCCGTTGCCCTTGTCCACCGTCATCGATCCGCTCGCCGTCCGGGTCGGGACGTTGAAGGAGAACGCGGTGGGCGGCCCGATCTGTGGCTGCCCGAGCCGGCTGAACAGGATGCGCAGCATGGCGTTGGCATCGGTGGCGGTGCCGACCGTGGAGCGCACGTCGGCGCCCATCCGCTGCTGGTCGACCAGAATCGCGGTGGTCAACCCCTCCAGGACGTCGACGTCCGGCCGGGCCAGTGCGGGCAGGAAGCCCTGGACGAAGGCGCTGTAGGTCTCGTTGATCATCCGCTGCGACTCCGCGGCGATGGTGGCGAACACCAGCGAGCTCTTGCCTGAACCCGAGACGCCGGTGAACACCGTCAGCCGGCGCTTCGGGATCTCGACGGTGAGATCGCGCAGGTTGTTCTCGCGCGCGCCGATCACCCGGATGACGTCGTGGCCGTCGGCGACGTGTGGCGCCGCGATGGTCGCGGCACGGTGCGGATCCGCTGGCTTCGCCGTGGCCATGCTCAGCGGAGCTCGTTGATGCGGATCAGGTTGCCCGCCGGGTCGCGGAAGGCGCAGTCGCGGATTCCGTACGGCTGCTCGGTCGGCTCCTGGACCACCTCGGCGTCGCTGGCCTGAAGTCGTTCGAAGGTTGCGTCGAGATCCTTGGTGGCCAGCACGATGATGCCGAGGGTGCCCTTGGCCATCATCTCGGCGAGGGTGCGCCGCTCGTCGTCGGTGATGCCCGGGCTGGCGTCCGGCGGGTACAGCACGATCGACGTGCCGGGCTGGCCAGCGGGGCCGACCGTGATCCAGCGGAAACCGCCGTAGCCGACGTCGTTGCGCACCTCGAAGCCGAGGATGTCGCGGTAGAAGGCCACGGAGGCCTCCGGGTCGTTGTGCGGCAGGAAGCTCGAGTGGATGGTGATGTCCATGCGTTTCACGCTAACCGCGTCCCGACGGCGGACGCTTCTCGATTCCTGATCGGTCTGGTGACCTGCTTGGCCACGCACGACGGCAGTCCCGCCGTCGCGCTGGCCGCCTCCCGCCGGTAGGTGCTGGGTGGCACGCCCACCAATTCGGCGAAGCGGGTGCTGAAGGTACCCAGCGACGAGCAGCCGACCGCGAAGCAGACCTCGGTGACGCTGAGATCACCCCGACGCAGCAACGCCATCGCGCGCTCGATGCGCCGGGTCATCAGGTAGGCGTACGGCGACTCGCCGTAGGCGGCCTTGAACTCCCGGCTGAGGTGGCCGGCCGACAGGTGCACGCCGCGGGCCAGCGCCTCGACGTCCAGCGGCTGCGCGTACTCCCGGTCGATCCGGTCGCGGACCCGGCGCAGCCGGGCGAGGTCACGCAACTGCTGCGCTTCGGCGGGCTTGCTGGTCACGACGAGAATCGTGCCACGGCTACCCCGCCCGGCCCCAGTACCCGGGCGTTACCATCGCCGCCATGACCGGCGGCCAGCGTTGCATCCGGGCGGCCACCGCTGCCGATGCCGCGGCCTGCGCCGCGATCTACGCGCCCTACGTCACCGACACCACCATCTCGTTCGAGACCGAACCACCCGGGCCGGCCGAGCTGGCCGAGCGGATCGCGGCCGCGAACCGCACCCATGCCTGGCTGGTGCTCTGCGACGGCGGCCGGGTGGTCGGTTACGCCTACGCCGGCACCTTCAACCCGCGCGCGGCCTACCGCTGGTCGTGCCAGGTCAGCGTCTACCTCGAAGCCGGACTGCGCCGCAGCGGCGCCGGCCGCGCGCTGTACGAGGCGCTGTTCGCCCGGCTGGCCGAGCGCGGCTACCGGACGGTGCTGGCCGGCATGACGCTGCCCAACGAGGCCAGCCAGGGCCTGCACCGCGCGCTGGGGTTCGTGCCGGTCGGGACGTATCGCCGGGTCGGGTACAAGAACGGCGGCTGGCACGACGTGGCCTGGGTCCAGCGCGGCATCGGCGGCGCCGACTCCGACGAGCCGCCCGCCGAACCCCGCTGACCGAAGGTCGTCCGGGCCGGCCACCGCATGGGTCGTCCCACCCCCAGACCCAGCCTCAACACCCGGCCAGCGAGCCCGGCAGGCCGGCCAACGCGGTAGCCGCGGTCCCGTCCACCCGGGCGTGCCCGCTCACCCGGCCCGCAGCCAGGCGCAGGCCGCTGCCGGCGCCCGTCCACGGCGCCGTCAGAGCGCGCGGCGTCACCAGGTCGTGGTCGCTGACGAACACGCAGCCGCGGCGTCCGGACAGCGTTACTTCGGGAGTGTCCGCCGACCCGGCCTGCGGGCAGCTCAACACCCGCGCCAGCGTCGACTCCAGGCCGCCGGCACCCGGTCGGACACCGCCGCCGTACCGGCCGCAGGTGCCGCCGCGGTAGGAGAGCAGGTTGGGCAGCACCGCTCCGTCGGCATATCGGAAGGTTGCCGCGTAGGCCAGCCGGGCCAGGTCGCCGTCGGCCAGTGCGCGCGATCCGCCGGCCAGCGACCGGGCCACCCGGGTGAAGGTGGTGGGGTCGGCCGCCGAGGCGATCAGGGCCAGCGCTGTCGCGTAGGCCCGGTCGTCCAGGGTGGGCGAGGCCAGGGTGCGCAGCGTGCGGGCGCAGGCAGCGGCCACGCCGCAGGCCTTGGCCGCCGCTGCCGTGAGTGCCGTGGCGCGCGCTGCCGCGACCGCGCCGAAGTCTCCGGACGGAGGTGCCGGCGTGATCAGCGCCAATGGCACCGAAGCGGGCGTCGCCTCGGCGACCCGGACGGCGCCGAAGGAGATGCCCACCGCGGCCAGCAGCGTCGCGTGCCGGGCGCGCAGGGTGGCCTGCACCGCCTCGCGGTAGGCGGCCGGGTCGAAGGCCCAGGGGGCCGGGTCACACGACGGGCCGGACAGTGCCCGGTAGTGCGCGAGCCGGCTCGACTCCCCGGTCAGGCACGAGGCCGGCGGCGGGGTCACCTCCCAGGCCTCACCCACCAGCAGGACGTCGTAGCGCGGCCACAGTCCGAGCTCGCTGACCTGTTCGACGGCGTTCTCGACCGACGTGCCGGGACCGCCGACGTCGACGAGCAGCACCCGGGCCGGTGGATGGTCGGTGCGCGACAGTGCCATGACCGGCAGCCCGTGCTCCTCGGAGCAGCGGACGTCCGGCCGGGTGCACCACTGGCCGCCCCAGTTGAGCGCCGCGGGCGCTGCAGGGAGCGCAGACGCCGAACTCCCCGCCGCCCGCCCGGAAACCTCCCGGGCGGGTCGGTGGGAGCTCGCACTGCAGACACTCGAGGTGAGGGTCAGCCAGGCGGCGGCGATGGCGGTCCACCGCCGCCGTCCTGGTCGTGCGAGAAACATCATGGAGAAACCGTCAGCAGGTGTGGTCGGCGTCCCAGCTGCTGCAGGTGTCGGCCGGGTAGACGTAGCGTGCCATCTCCAGCTTCTGGTAGTTGGTGAAGGACAGGCTGGTGTCCTTCCTGATCCGCAGCGC
>JAVEEO010000209.1 GCA_030840415.1 Pseudonocardiales bacterium
TGAAGTAGTTGCGGCCCTGCCAGTAGGCCTCGCCGGCGTCGCGCTTGCGGTAGGCCCCGACGATGGTCACCGACACGTCGGTTTCGAGCTGGGCCGCCGACACGGAGGCGTCGCGGATGCCGGACAGCGTCAGCCGGCTGCCGACCGACCAGCCGTAGTAGGTGCCTGCCAGGGTGCGCTCGCTGGCCAGCGCCTCGCCGGGTTTGCTGGGACAGCGGCCACGGGTGAGCACCAGGTGCGCGCAGGCGTCGGTCCGCCAGACCAGCTGGCTGATGGGCCCGACGTCACCGATGGCCACCTGCTCCGGCAGCGAGGCCCGGATCGGCAGCGTCGTGGCCACCAGCGTGTTCGGATAGGCCTTGATGCTGCCCGGCTGCGGGCCGCCGCTCGCGGCGAGGGCCAGGTCGCCGTCGGTCTGCAGGTCCCGGATGAAGGTGAAGTGCAGCGCGGCGTCACTGGCCGACTCGGTCAGCCGGTCCCGCAGCGTGGACTCGTCGGCGGCCCGGGCATAGAGCGGCCCCAGGGAGCCGGCGCCGATGGTGATCGCAGCCACCAGCAGGGTCGCCGCCGACAGGCCCCGGCGCCACCACAGGGCGCGCAGGAGCAGGGCCAGTCGTCCGGCGCCAAGACTGCTGATGTGCTGGCCTCCTTGCGGCAGGGGCGGGCCTCGCTGAGCCCGAAACCGCCATCAGACACCCTGCCCCGGCAGCCCGGTCACCCAAGCCGGCGGGTAGTTATCCGACTGATGCCATTTGGTGTCCGTTGCGGTACTCAGACCGCCGCGGCACCCCGGATCGGCGGCGCCGGGCTCCGATCGGGCCGCGGCTAGCCCACCGCGCCGGCAGCCGCTCGCGAGACGCCGAAGCCACCCCGGGCATCCCGGCCGAACCGGGCGATCTCGGCGTTGAGGTCCAGCGGCCGGATCGAGGCCGACCGGGTCCGGTCCTGCTCGGTCAGCAGGTCGGCCGGGATCAGCCAGACCACCTCGAACTCCAGGCCGTCCGGGTCCTTGCCGTACAGCGACTTGGTGGTGCCGTGGTCGGAGGCCCCGACCAGGGCGCCGGCGGCGGCAAGCTTGCCGGCCAGTTCCGCCAGGTCATCGAGGGTGTCGACCTCCCAGGCCAGGTGGTAGAGCCCGACGGTGCCGCGGCCGGCTGCCGAGGCGCCGGCCTGGCTGCCGATCTGGAACAGCCCGAGGTCGTGGTCGTTGGTCGAACCGGGCGCCCGCAGGAAGGCGGCACCCTTCATCCCGTCGCCGTGGGCGGTGTAGTCGAAGCCGAAGACGTCGCGGTAGAACGCCACGCTGGCCTCGACATCGCGGACGTAGAGCACGGCGTGGTTCAGCCGAAAGACGGACATGATGATCTCCTGGGGACGGGCGTGCTGGTACTCGATCCAATGCTGTTGAGCACTCAACTATTCCTTTCGGCCGGTTCACCGAACCAGTGTGACCAATTTCATATATCGATTTGCTCAAGCCCTGGGCGCCTCGGACGAGGCGTCCCGGCGGCCTTACACCGTCGATACATCAGTAACTCACAGGTCTCGGCCCGGTTTCGTTCATCTTCCGGTCGCCGAGCCTTGCGCGTTTGTTGAGGTTTCGGGTTATGCGAAACCTCTGCCCGTCTATTACCGTCGCCCCTATTCGAATCGTTCCGGCGTCCGTATCTCTGCGGGTGCCGTCCTCCCCTGCCCCCATCCGGAGATAGTGCATGCGCGCACGCAATAAAGCTTTGATCAGCGGGCTGACAACCACGGCGCTGGTAGCCGGCGCCTGGCTCGCAGTCCCGACCGCGGCCTCGGCCGGGGTCAGCAGCGGTGCTCCCGTTGTGATCAACGAGGTGTACGGCGGTGGCGGCAACGCCGGTGCCACCTACAAGCAGGACTTCATCGAGCTCTACAACCGCAGCGACTCGGCGGTGAACCTGGCCGGCTGGACCGTCCAGTACGCCTCCGCGACCGGCACCTCCTGGGCGACCACGGCGCTGACCGGCACGCTGCCGGCCGGCACCCACTACGTCGTGCGCGAGGCCCAGGGCAGCGGCGGCACCAGCGACGTCCCGTCCGACGTGACCGGCACGATCGCGCTGAGCGGCACCGCCGGCAAGGTGGCGCTGGTCAACGGCACCGCCGCGCTCGGCTGCGGCGCCGATTGCGACGGCAACGCCGCGGTCGTGGACTTCGTGGGCTTCGGCAGCACCGCCAACGACTTCGCCGGCACCGGGCCCGCCCCGGCGCCGAGCAACACCAACTCGGTCTCGCGCAACGCCAGCCACGACAACACGGCCAACAACGCCGCGGACTTCACCGCCGGCGCGCCGAGCCCGGTTGCCTGCGCGACGGCCTGCACGAACACCCCGCCGCCGCCCCCGGCGTCGGACAAGACCATCGGCGAGATCCAGGGCCCCGGCGCCGCGTCGCCGCTGGTGGGTGCCACCGTCACCACCAAGGGCATCGTCACGGCGGCCTACCCGACCGGCGGCTTCAAGGGCTACTACCTGCAGACCCCGGGCACCGGCGGTGCGCAGGACCCCGCTGACACCACCTCGGACGGCATCTTCGTCTTCCAGTCCACCGGCGCGTTCCCGGCGGCCGTGCAGGTCGGCAAGTACCTGCAGGTCACCGGCTCGGTCACCGAGTTCTTCGGGATGACCGAGATCAACGTCGCCGCCGCCGACGTCACCGACCTCGGCACCCCGCCGGCGGCGGTGACCGCGACCACCACCACGGGCTGGCCGACCACCGACGCCGCCCGCGAGTCGCTGGAGGGCATGCTCTACCGCCCGACCGGTGCCTTCACCGTCACCAACACCTTCGGCACCAACCAGTACGGCGAGGTCGGCCTGGCTTCGGGCACCAAGCCGCTGATCCAGCGGACCGAGGTCGAGAAGCCGGGCCCCGCCTCATCCAGCCCCACCGAGGCGGACAACGCGGCCCGGGCCGTCACCCTCGACGACGGTTCCAGCATCAACTTCCTGGCCACCAGCGGAGGCCTGCTGGTCAACGGCAACCTGACCCCGCCCTACATCTCCCAGTCCGCTCCGGTCCGGGTCGGCGAGCCGGTCAGCTTCACCAGCGACGTCGTCGTCGACTTCCGCAACAACGTCTGGAAGTTCCAGCCGACCGCCCCGGTGATCGGCCCGGACAACGTCAACTCCCCGGTGACCTTCGCCAACAACCGCACCGCATCGCCGGACAGTGGCTACATCGGCAACGCCGACCTCAAAGTCGCCTCGTTCAACGTGCTGAACTACTTCACCACGCTGGGCGCCGACACCCCCGGCTGCACCGCGTTCAAGGACCGTGACGGCAACGGCTCGACCGTCAACAGCGGTTGCGACCCGCGCGGTGCCTGGGACTCAGAGGACTTCGCCCGGCAGCAGATCAAGATCGTCAAGGCGATCAACGCCCTGGGCGCCGACGTGGTCGGCCTGATGGAGGTCGAGAACTCCGCGCGGCTGGGCGAGCCCACCGACGAGGCACTCAACCACCTGGTGGCGGCGCTGAACGACGACGCCGGTTCCACGGTATGGGCGGCCAACCCGTCCTCGGCGGAACTGCCGCCGGTGGCCGACATGGACGTCATCAACAGCGCGATCATCTACAAGCCCGCCAAGGTCCAGCGGGTCGGCGCCTCCCGGGCGCTCGGCACCCAGAGTGCCTCCGGTGGCGCGTTCGACAACGCCCGCGAGCCGCTCGGCCAGGTGTTCCACCCGGTGGCCGGTGGCGACAACTTCCTGTTCGTCGTCAACCACTTCAAGTCCAAGGGCTCGGCCGGTCCCTGGCCGGGTGACGCCGACACCGGCGACGGGCAGGGCTCCTCGACCGAATCACGGGTCCGGCAGGCCACCGCGCTGCGGGACTGGGTTCCCACCGTGCAGGCCGACACCGGCACCAAGGCCGTCGTGATGGTCGGCGACTACAACTCCTACGGCAAGGAAGACCCGCTGCAGGTGCTCTTCGACGCCGGTTACACCGACGCCGAGCAGAAGTTCAACCACGGCGAGTACTCCTACTCGTTCTCCGGCCTGTCCGGATCGCTGGACCACGTCCTGATGAACTCCGACGCCCTGAAGCGGGCGACCGGCGCCGACATCTGGAACATCAACTCGCCGGAGTCGGTGGCCCTGGAGTACAGCCGGTGGAACTACACCGCCACCGACTTCTACCAGGCCGACCCGTACGCCTCCTCCGACCACGACCCGGTGGTGCTGGGGCTGACGGCGAGCGCTCCGACCAAGACCGTGCAGGTGCTGGGCATCAACGACTTCCACGGCCGGATCCAGGCCAACGGCGTCGAGGCCGGGGCCGGCGTGCTGGCCGGTGCGGTCAAGCAGTTGCGCGGGCAGTACCCGGACACGGTGTTCGCCGCGGCCGGTGACCTGATCGGCGCGTCCACCTTCGAGTCCTTCATCGCCCACGACAAGCCGACCCTGGACGCGCTCAACGCGGCCGGCCTCGAGGTCTCGGCGGTGGGCAACCACGAGTTCGACCAGGGCTACAACGACCTGATCAACCGGGTGATGGCTCCGTACAACGCCGACACCAACCCCTACGGCGGGGCGGCGTGGCAGTACCTGGGTGACAACGTCCGGCACGCCGAGGACCACTCACCGGCACTTCCCGAGACCTGGATCAAGAACTTCGGGGACGTGAAGGTGGGCTTCATCGGCGCGGTCACCGATCACCTCGGCGAGCTGGTCTCGCCGGCCGGCATCGCCGGCCTGCAGATCGAGTCGCCGGTGGTCGCGGCCAACCGGGACGCCGACAAGCTCAAGGCCCAGGGTGCCGACATCGTCATCCTGCTGGTGCACGAGGGTGCCGAGACCACCGCGCTGTCCTCGGCGACCGACCCGGCCACCGACTTCGGCAAGATCGTCACCGGCGTCAACGACAACATCGACGCGATCGTGTCCGGTCACACCCACCTGGCCTACAACCACTCGGTGACGGTGCCGGGCTGGGTCGCCGCCGGACGGCCGGTCACCACCCGTCCGGTGGTCTCGGCCGGTCAGTACGGCTACAACCTCGACCAGCTGCTGTTCACGGTCGACGACAGCGACAAGGTCATCGGCCTGCAGCAGAACATCCTGCCGCTGGTGAAGACCCCGGCCTACCCGACCGACGCCGCCACCCAGGCGATCGTCGACAAGGCGGTGTCGGACGCCGCCGTGCTGGGCGCCCAGCCGCTGGGCCAGATCACCGGCCCGTTCAACCGGGCCAAGACCTCTGCCGGCTCGGAGAACCGGGGTGGCGAGTCGACCCTGGGCAACCTGGTCGCCGAGGTCCAGCAGTCGGCCACCGAATCGGCTACCACCGGTTCGGCGCAGATCGCCTTCATGAACCCGGGCGGCCTGCGGGCGGACATGGTCGGCAGCAGCTCGACCTACCCGACCACGCTGACCTACAAGCAGGCGGCCAACGTCCAGCCGTTCGCCAACACGCTGGTCAACGAGAAGCTGACCGGCGCGCAGATCAAGGCGGCGCTGGAGCAGCAGTGGCAGCCGGCGGGCTCGGCCCGGCCGTTCCTGCGGCTGGGCATCTCCGAGGGCTTCACCTACACCTACGACCCGCGGGCGGCGGCCGGCAGCCGGATCACCGCCATGTGGCTCAACGGCACCGCCATCGACCCGGCGGCCACCTACTCGGTGACGGTGAACTCCTTCCTGTCCTCCGGCGGTGACAACTTCGGGGCGTTCGCCCTGGGCACCAACAAGAAGGACACCGGCCAGACCGATCTGCAGGCGATGGTCGACTACATGGCCGCCCACAAGACGGTCTCGCCGGACTTCACCCAGCGCTCGGTCGGCGTGATGTTCCCGGCCGGGGCCCCGGCGGCCTACTACCCGGGCGACCAGGTCAGCTTCGACCTGTCGTCGCTGGCCTTCAGCACCGCTGCCGACCTCAAGGACAACTCGGTGACGGTTCGCCTCGGCGACACCGTGCTCGGCACGTTCGGCGTGAACAACGCGCTGGGCACCGCGATCACCGACGAGTACGGCACGGCCAGCGTCACCTTCGCCCTGCCCGCCGGCCTGCCGGCCGGGGCGCAGAACCTGCGGGTGACCGGTGACCAGACGGGGACCGCGACCAGCGTGCCGATCACGATCGGCCAACTGGTGAGCACCACCACGGCGCTGAGCGCCTCGGCACCGTCCCAGGCCTACGGGACGTCCAGCCCGGCCACCCTCACGGCCACCGTCGTCCAGGCCGACGGCGGGTCGCCCAGCGGCTCGGTTCGGTTCGAGACCGCCGGCACGGTGCTTGCCACCGTCGCGGTGAGCTCGGGCAAGGCGGCCTACCAGGTGCCGGCGACCACCCCGGCAGGGACCTCGCAGATCACCGCGACGTTCGTGCCGTCGGCCCCGCACGTGACCGGTTCCACCTCGGCGCCGGTTGGCTTCACGGTGAACAAGGCGGTCTCGGCCACCTCGCTCACCGCGACCGCCAGCAAGGTGAAGGGCAACCAGTACCAGGTCCAGATGACGGCCACCGTCACGCTGAACACCGGTCAGGCGGCCGCCGGCACCGTTGCCTTCTACGTCAACGGTGCGGTCGTCGCGCAGGTCCAGGTCGGAGCGGGCGGCAAGGCCTCGGCCACCGCCCCGGTGGCGAAGGGGACGGTGCAGGTGCGGGCGCAGTTCACCCCGGCCGACACCGCCAACCACCTCGGTTCGACCAGCCCGACCCTCGCGGTGGTAGTGAAGTAACGGGTTAGCGCAAGGCAGAAGGGCCCGGCAAGGCAGCAGCCTTGCCGGGCCCTTCTGGCGTCTCCGGGTCGCCGGGCGGCGACCTCGGCCCGCGGCCTACTTCGTCGGGTCGGCCAACCGGTCCAGCAGCTCGTCCACCGCGCCGGGCGGTTGCGGCGAGACGAAGACCTGCAGCTGGATGGTGAGCTGCACCGCGCCGCCCCGCTTGGTGTTGTCAGCGGTCAACTGGGTGCCCGAGACCAGGGCCGCCCGCCTGCCGGGCCCCTGGACCGCCGCCAGGAAGCCCAGATCGCCGGCCGGCGAACCCTTGACAACGACGGTGAGCGGCAGCCCGTACAGCTGGCCCACCGCGGCCGGGGCGGTGCGCGCGGCCGGTGCTCCGGTGCCCGCCGTCGCCGCGGTGCCGGCCGTCCCCGAGGTGGTTGCCGCCGCCGGAGCGGCCGAGGTCATCGCCGCGGGTTCGCCGGCGGTGATGCCGCTGAGGCTCACCCGGTTGGCGCTGGCGTACCCGCTCAGCTGCCGGGTGAACTCGGCCAGGTCGCTGGTCACCGGCAGCGCGGTGCGGGTCTCCCGCAACGACGCGACCAGGACGTCCATGTTGGCGTTGTCAGCCTGCAGCCGGTGCAGCTTGGACTGCAGGCTGATGTTCTGGGTCTGCGAGTCGGCCGTCTGCTCGTCCAGCGACGCGGCGTTGGACAGCTCCGGGTTGATCACCATGAACCAGGCCAGCGCCGAGACGACCACCCCGGCGACGGCGCCGCCGACCATCCATACCCGGTCGCCCTTCAAGCCGCTCATCAGTTGCCTCCGGTCTTGGACATGTCGTAGCGGTGCGAGAGCAGCCGGTCGTCGATCGAGAACTGGATCGTGAACAGCGTGCCCTTGTCATTCGTCGTGTTCGACGTCGGATACGGGTCGATGAAGCCGGGCAGCGCGTGCAACCGGTCGACCAGCATCGACACGTCCGGCACCCGGCTGGCCTGGCCGGTCACGGTGACCAGGCCGATGTGCGGGCGGCCGGAGGTGTCCAGCGCTCCGGTCCCGGAGGCCACGTTCGCGCTCGCCTGCTTCCCGCCGGTGGGGGCCATGGTCACCGCCAGTTGGCTGACCGAGGCGCCGGGGGGCAGTTGCCGCACGATCGAGGTGACCACCGCCGACACGTCGACATCGCTGGCGAGCAGGCCGGACAGCTCGGTGCGCACGCCTGCGACGCTGCTCTGCAGCAGCGTGACGTCGGCATAGCGCTTCTGCTGGGCCAGCAACTGCGCGGTACGGCTCTGCTCGGCAGCCAGGGTGTCGGCGGCCTGCTGGCTGCGGTAGAAGGCATAGCCGTACCCCAGGCCGGCCAGCAGTACCAGCGCGCACAGCGCGTACGCGACCAGCTTGCGGATGGCGCGGACCCGGCGGGCCTGCAACACCTCGGGCGGGATCAGGTTGGCGACGATGCCCCAACCCGGCATCGTGCTCCACAGCTCACGTGGCTGCATGGTGGTCATGCCGCTGCTCCCATCGCCAGTCCTACCGACACCGCGGTCGCCGACAGCTCCGCGTCCTCGTTCTGAAGTTCCTTCGACGCCAGCCGGTTGCGCACGTGCTGCATCGGGGCGACCACGTTGGCCGGCATGCCCAGGTGCTCGCCGAACAGGTCGGCCAGCCCCGGCAGGGCCGAGCCGCCGCCGGTCAGCGACAGCCGCTCGACCGGGGCGCTGTCCTCGGTGGTCCCGAAGTAGTGGATCGAGCCGCGGACCTCGGCCAGCAGCGGCCGCAGTCCCTCGCTCAGCGCGTCGGTGAAGTTGCGGTTCGTGGCTTGCAGGCCCTGCAGCCGCTTGGCGGCCTCGGCCCGCTCCGGGTCGAGGCCGACCCGGTCGACGATGCGCTCGGTCAGCTCCTGGCCGCCCCGGGCCACCGCCCGCACCACCTTCGGCACGCCGTGACGGTGGATGATGATGTTGGTCATGTGGGCACCGATGTCGATGACGGCCTCGACGCCGTGGTTCTCGTCGGCGATCGCGCGCAGCGCGGCGAACGAGGACAGGTCGACCCGGGCAACCTGCAGGCCGGCACTCTCGATGGCCTGCACCGCCGCCAGCACCGGCTGGCGCGGGGTGGCGATCAGCAGCCCGGGCACCATGCCGGACGGGTCGGCCTCGCCGAGTGGCAGCCAGTCGATCAGGGCCTGGTCCAACGGCAGCGGAACCACCTCACGGGCCTGGTAGGGCAGCGCCTTGACCAGTTGGTCGTGCGGCAGTGCCGGCATCGCCAGGTCGCGGACCACGGTCTGCTGGTTGGTGATCCCGAGGATCACGTTGCGGCATTCGAAGTGGTTCTGCGACCACATCTGCCGCAGTGCCGCCGTCACCGCGTGCTGGTCGCAGACCACGCCGTTGAGGACCGCGCCGGGCGGCAGGTCGACGTGGCCGCAGCCGTGCACGCTGACCGAGGGCCGGCCGTCGGTGGTGCCGTGCGACAGGATCGCCGCCCGGACCGAGGTTGCCCCGATGTCGACGCCGATCGCGTGACCGTCAGGATTGACGATTCCGATTTTGGGGTTGCAGATCTGACGGTGCTTCATCGCTTCTCCTGAGGAAGGGCAACGCAGGTCGGGAAGGGGACCGGGTTCAGAGCCCGGTGAGCCTGAGGTAGCTGTCGGCCAGCGGCTGGGCTGCGAACAGCGCCACCGCCACCGCGGTGATCATGAACGGTCCGAACGGCAGCGGAGTCTTTCCGGTGCCACGCCTGCTCGCGATCACCACGATGCCGGCCAGGCCGCCGAGCAGGAAGGCGGCGAATGCCCCTACCAGCAAAGCCGAATAGCTCAGCCAGCCCAGCATGGCGCCGATCAGGCCGGCCAGCTTCACATCGCCGAAGCCCATGCCCTTGGGGTAGGCCAGTGCCAGCGCGAAGTAGCCGCCGAACAGCGCCACCGCGCCGATCGCGGCCCGCAGCAGCGGCCAGTAGTCCTGCTGCCACAGCGCCGGTGCCACCAGCAGCACCGCCAGTACCGGGTAGGACGGCAGCACGATCGCGTTGGGCAACCGGTGACAGTCCAGGTCGATGGCCGCCAGCGCGATGGCGATCGACGTCCAGTACAGCCAGGCCGGCAGGCCGGCGAGCCGGTCCAGGTCGTCCAGCCGCCAGGTCACCAGGACGAACGCCGCGGCGGCGAGGGCCTCGACGAGCGGGTAGCGGGGACTGATCGGCGCGCCGCAGTCCGCGCACCGGCCGCGCAGCACCAGCCAGCCCAGGACCGGCACATTGTGCCGGTTGCGGACCCCGGCGCCGCAGTGCGGGCAGTGCGAGGCCGGCGCGACCAGCGACTGGCCCTGCGGCACCCGGTAGATCACCACGTTGAGGAAGGAACCGATCGCCAGGCCGAGCAGCGCCACCACGACGAGCAGGAACCACATGGCGCAGACCTTCGGATCGTCGGGCGGGGGACACCTGGACAGGTGATGCGTGGCTCAGCATCTCAGGCCCCCGTCGAGATGCTGATGACATTCCAGGTGTTGCTGGTCAGCCGGCCGTCCGGCGGCGGGATGTAGGGCACCCGCAGGCCGCCGTTGAGCGCCTGGCCGGCGCGCATGTTGTCGAAGTTGTAGGTGACCGAGATGCCGGGCATCTTGGTTCCCGAGCCCTGGTAGGGCCGGCCCTGGTACGGCAGGCTGGTCGCGCCCCGGTGGTACTGGTAGAGCCCGCCGTAGATGTTGATGCCGTAGCCGATGCCGCCCCGGTAGAAGTTGTCGGCCATGAACGAGCCGCGCAGCGCGAACACGGTGGCGTACAGCGACCCGGTGCCGCCGTTGAACATCGCCGGCGCGGCGCTGGGGGTGTACATGTAGGACGGGTAGTTGCTGGCGACCGGCCAGCTCAGGTTGTCGGTGTAGACCCCGCTGAGGTCGTTGGGGCAGTAGCCCGGGCTGGTGACGCCGAGGGTGCCGTCCGTCGCACAGGTCATCGGACGGTAGATCCGGACGTTGTGGGTGGCGATCAGGGCCAGGCCGTCACTGGTGCTGGTCACCGTGGGGTTGTTGTAGGTCAGGTCGTTGGTCACGACGATGTCGTGCTCGGCGACGATGGTGACGTTGCCGTTGGTCTTGCCGTCGACGTAGACGTCACCGTATCCGTGGTAGTAGGGGGTGACGTCGCTGTCCGGGTCGGTGTAGGTCTTGGTCGCGTCGTAGCCGCTGCCACCGGGCTGCTTGCCGTGCCAGGGGAAGTTCTGGGTGGTGTTCATCGGCGAGCCGGCGGCGGCGCTGCTGGTCTTGCTCAGGGTACCGGTGACGATCGGGGTGGTGGTGTTGGTGCAGTCGCCCTTCTTGGTCAGCGAGGTGCAGACCACCCGGTCGACGCTGACGTTCCAGCTGCTCACGGTGGTGGTGTAGCCCTTGCCGAGCGTGGACTGCAGGAAGTTGCCGCTGGGGGCCTCCGGCGTCACGGGGGTGGTGGCGGGAGCGGCCGCGGTGACGGTCACGGTGTACCAGAGCGAGTTCTGGGTGGTGCCGACCTTCTGTGACGCGGTGCTCAGCTGGCCGGTGATGGCGCTGGTGAGGGTGTCGGTGGTCGGGCTGGTGCCGGCCAGTTCGGTGTCCACCGCCGTCTTGATGGCGGTGAAGACGTCGTTCTTGGGGTTGCCCTGGCCGGTCTCGCAGTCGAGGTTGCGGCGCTTGGTCGGGCCGCTCACCGGGCAGGCCGTGGTGGCGACGTAGGAGGAGTTGTCGGTCCAGGTGCCGGCCAGGGTGTCGGTGGCGCTGGCCGCCGGCAGGCTGAGGTTGGTGGTGGTGTTGAACACCGGGCTGGCCACCGTCGCCTGGGTGGGGGTGCCCGAGGTGGGGTTCTTGACGTAGATCAGGGTCCGCGACAGCGGGACCAGGGCGTTGATCACCCCGCCGGACGGGTCGGTGGTGCTCTGGCCGAGGCTGTCGACGGTGTTGACGTTGGTGTAGGTGCCGGTGCTCTGGTAGCAGGCCGAGGTGCCGGCCGGGGTCAGCGGGCTGGTGATCCGCGCGGTGTTGCCGACGATCTTGATCCGGGTCGGGCCGGTGTAGACGCACTGGGCCAGCGGCATCGCCTCGGTGGCGTCCTCGGGCAGTTCCAGCGCGGTGGACTGGTAGATCGGGAACACGGTGTGGCCCGAGCCGTCAGTGGGGTAATTGGCGGTGAGGGTGGCCTCGCCGTCGGTCCCGGGGTAGGCCCGGTCGTAGCCGCCGTTGACGCCGAGCGGCTGCTGGCTGCCGTTGATGGCGCCGGTCCAGACGGAGTAGGCCGAGGCGTCGAAGTTCGGCTCCGAGTTCTTCGACTTCCCGGTGTCCTTGCCACGGTCGACCAGGTAGGCGTCCTGGCTGTAGACCGGGCCGTTCATCACCATGTTCGGTTCCATCGAGGAATCGCAGGTGTCGTTGTGGGTGACCGAGGTCGAGGCTCCGGAGGACGGGACGTAGCTGCCGCCCTCGCTGAAGTAGGCGAAGCTCGAGTCGGTGCCCATCGCGGTCTGGGTGGCGGTCGAGGGACGCCGGCTGGTGTTGTTCCAGGCGGTGGTGGTGCCGCGGCCGGGTCCGGTGCTGTTGGGGTAGTAGAGGTCGTCGCAGACGTTGGTGCTGTGGCTGGTGTCGCACAGCGGGGTGGTGCTGGCATCGACATAGCTGCAGGTGCCGGTCCACTGCAGGGTGCCGGGCCTGGTCTTGCCGCTGATCGAGGTGCCGGTGAGGTTGGCCGCCGAGGTGACCTGCACCGAGCGTGCCTTGTAGAAGCTGTTGATGAACTCCGCGGAGTAGGTCTCGTACTTGGTGTAGTACTGGAAGTTGTTGAAGCTGGGCATCGCGTCGATGTCGGCGACCAGGACCTTGACCCGGTACTTGGGATTGGTCTTGCCGGTCGGCACCTGGCCGACCGAGCGCACCCGGGCCAGGCCCGAGGCCGCGAAGGTGACCGTCCACCAGTAGGACTCGACGCTGGTCGCGCCGTCGCCGCCGGTGATCTTGACGCCCTGCTGGTTCAGCGGGTCGGTGATGCCGCTCTTGTTGGTGATGCCGGTCGTCAGGCTCGCGCAGGTGAATCCGGTCGTCGGCGGGCAGTTGGTGTTGACCCAGCTGAGGAAGTTCTCCAGGCCAGCCTGCGCGGCGGCGGTCGCCTCGCCGGAGTCGACGCTGTCCTTGGCGGGCCGGATCTGGCCGGTGAGGGTGGTGGTGGCGGTGGTCAGCATCAGCATCGCCAGGATGCTGACCATCATCACCAGTACCAGGCTCTGGCCGTCGTCGTGGCGCCGGAGCCTGGCCAGCAGGCCGGCCCGAGCCGCCCACGGGCTGTGCTTGCGCGTCGGTGGCTTGTTCATGACGCCGGACCCCGATTCCTCATGACGGGTACCCCGAACTCACCGATGCCAGCGAGGTGAACGCCATGCTGCTGGTGTTGGAAGGATCCAGGGCGGTGAAGGCGATGCCGATGCTGCCGATCTGGTTGAGCACCTTGTCGACCTTGAGCGCGGGGTTGCCGCGGTAGCTGCCCGAGCTGACGGCCAGCGAGCCGGTGCCGATGCTCGGATCGAGCATCCCCGAGCCGGTCTGGCCGCTCTGCAGGCACAAACCGGCCTTGGCGGTGGCACCGCTCAGGCAGCCCAGCTGGCTCAGGTCGACCGCGCTGCCGCTGCGCGAGTACGGCTGGAACACCGGCAGCGAGTCGGTGGCCTTGGCGTTGAAGCCCAACTGGCGCACCGTTTTGACGGTGGTGTTGTCGGGCTGGAAGATCACCTCGACGAGCTGGCCGATGCCGGTGGCCGGCGAGCTGACCCGCAGCATCAGCGCGACCTTGGTGGTGGGCGCCGGAGCGGTGAACGAACCGCTGACGGTGGTCGAGCGGTTGTTCAGGTTGGCGTAGAAGACGATCTTGGTGCTGGTGATCTCCTCGAACCGGTCGGCCTTGAGGCTGGGGTCCAGCCAGCCGGCCACCCGCAGCATCGAGGTCCAGCTGTCCAGGGTCAGCCGGGCATCGCCGGAGTTCTGGTTGGTCAGCACGGTCTTGTAGCCGGCATGGCTGGCGCCGACGAAGAACAGCACCGCCATGGTGCCGAGGATGGTGGTCAGGATCATGCTGACCATCAGCTCGGCAAGGGTGACGCCCCGGTCGTCTCCGGCCAGCCGGGCGCGCACCCGCCTGCTCAGCGCGACAGCACGGTGGCTCAGGACGACAGCACGGTGGCTCAGCACGACAGCACCGTGTCGTAGCGGACCGTCCGGATGGAGCTGTCCTTCCAGCTGACCTTGACGGTCACGTTGCGCGAGGCACCCGGCGCGCAGGTGACGTTCGCGGCCGGGGTCATGACCGGGGTGATGGTGAAGCTGGTGCCCTTGAGGGCGACGGTGGAGGCGTCGGCGTCCAGCAGCGAGAGGGTGCTGTTCTGGCCGCGCAGCTTCTCGACCTCCTGCCGGGCCAGGTTCGAGGCGGCGACCCGGTTCTGGGTCACCCCGGTCAGTTTGACCAGGGTGGCCAGGGCCATCATCACCGCGAAGGACACCACGGTGAACAACGCGATCGAGACGACCACCTCGGCCATGGTGAACCCGTCGTCACCGGCCGGCGATCGGCTCGTCCGGTGGTTCGGCTCGTCCGCGCGCAGCCGCCGGAGCAGGGCGCCGACCGGACCGGCGCCGGACCGGGTGGTCATCGGTGGGTTCATGTCTGCACCTCCTCGAGGGGGCTGCGAGCTGTGCGGGATCGGGAAGACAGGGCCGCAAAACACCGAACTGGGCGGGCGGTCGAGACCACCCGCCCAGCTGCGATGAGCCGTGTTACTTCGCGCCGGGGGTCGTCTGACCGGTGGCGCTGCTGTAGCTGTACTTCTTGTCGCCCGGGTCGCCGGCGCTGGTCTCGATGGTGTACGAGCCCGTTCCCGGGGTCAGCGTGAGGATGTTGTTGGGCGAGACGTTGATGGTGCCGGTGGCCGCGCTGGCGCCGGTCCCGCAGGTGATGGTGCCGGTGCCGCCGTTGCTGCCGGCGGTCACGGTGAGGCCGGTCGGGTAGGTGTTGCCACCGTCGGCGTAGCACTGCTCGACCACGGCGATCGCGTTGCGGGTGTCGGAGGCGGCCGACTTGTTCTTCGCGCCCTTCTGGTAGTTCAGGTACATCGGGATCGCGATGGCGATCAGGATGCCGATGATGACGACCACGACCAGCAGTTCGATCAGGGTGAAGCCCTTGTCACCCTCGGCGCGCTCCTTCCGGAGCTGGTGCAGCTTGTTGAGCATGGGAGCCTCCTGGCTCGTTAGGAGTGCGGCGTCGGCGCGGGGGGCCTTGGCCTGTTAGGTCTGTTCACAAGTTAAATCGGCATGATCTAGAACCGGATAAGTAGTCGCGAGCCGGTATTTAGTTACTTACGGTATCGATTTGGTAACTATGAGCAACGACACGGACACGCAACGTGACGAGAACCGGCGGTGCTGATCAACGCGAACAGGGGTCAGTTGGACTGGATGTGCTGGTAGATCGAGAACATCGGCAGGTACAGGCAGATCACCATGGTGCCGATCACCGCCCCGAGCAGCACCACCAGCAGCGGTTCCATCGCCGAGGTGAGCGACTCGGTGGCCGTCTCCACCTCGTGGTCGTAGAAGTCGGCGACCTTGTCCAGCATCTCGGTGATCTGGCCGGTCTCCTCGCCGACCTCCATCATCTGCACGACCATGTTGGGGAACAGCGGGTGCTTGCCCAGCGGGCCCGACATCTGCTGACCGACCCGCACCGCGGCCCGGACGTCGTCCATCGCCTCGGAGACCACCGCGTTGCCGGCGGTGCCGCCGACCACCTCGAGGGCCTGGATGATCGGCACGCCGACCGCG
>JAVEEO010000211.1 GCA_030840415.1 Pseudonocardiales bacterium
CGGCCGCTGGCCGCTGTTCGAGTACGCGGTGACCCTGCTCGACGGTGAGGTCCGGCTGCACCTGAGCACCGACGCACTGATCCTGGACGCCGCCAGCACCGACCTGCTGGAGCGGGAGTTGGCGCAGCTCTACCTGGACCCCGACACCGAGCTGCCGCCGCTGAAGGTCACCTTCCGCGACTGCGTGCTCGCCGAGCAGGCGCTGCGGACCGGCCCCCGCTACGAGCGGGCCCGGCGGTACTGGCAGCAGCGGGCCGGCGAGCTCGCCGGTGCGCCGGAGCTGCCACTGGCCCGCCAGCCCGAGACCGTCCGGCGGCCGCACTTCACCCGGTACGAGCGCACCCTGGCGACCGAGCAGTGGAACGCGCTGAAGGCGGTGGCCGGCCGGCACGGGGTGACCGCCTCGACGCTGCTGCTGACCGCCTTCGCGCAGGTGCTGGCGCTGTGGAGCCGGCACCCGCGCTTCAGCCTGAGCCTGCCGCTGTTCAACCGGCTGCCGCTGCATCCCGACATCAACTCCGTCCTCGGCGACTTCACCTCGCTGGTGCTGCTGGAGCTGGAGGTGGCCGCCGACGCGGCCTTCGCCGACCAGGCCCGGGCGGTGCAGGAACGGCTGTGGCAGGACATGGACCATTCCGCGATGAGCGGGGTGCTGGTGGCCCGCGAGGTGTCCAGGGCCCGCGGCACCCAGCCGGGCGCGATGCCGGTGGTGTTCAACAGCACCGTCGGGATTGTCGATGACGCGTCGGAGCTGGGACACTTCACCGAGGGCGACCTGGCCCGGGCGCTGGGCGGGGTCACCGTGCACAGCATCACCCAGACCCCGCAGGTGTGGATCGACCACACCGTGTTCGAGGTGCAGGGTGGCTTGCGGTTCAACTGGGACAGCATCGACGAGCTGTTCGGCGAGGGCCTGGTGGCCGAGATGTTCGGCGCCTACTGCCAGCTGCTGGACCGGCTGGCCGACCCGGCCGCCTGGCAGTTGAAGCCGGACGCGCTGCTGCCGCAGGCCCGATTGGAGCCGGCACCGTCCGAACCGCAGGCCGATCTGCCCTTGCTGCACGAGCCGTTCCAGCGGCAGGCGGCCGAGCACCCGGACGCGGTCGCGGTGCTGGCACCGGACCGGCAGCTGAGCTACGCCGAGCTGGACCGCCAGGCCCGGGCGCTGGCCGGCCGGTTGCAGGACGCCGGGGTGCGGCCCGGCGAGCTGGTGGCGGTCAGCATGCGGCGCGGCTGGCAGCAGGTGAGCGCCACCCTGGCCGTGCTGTACGCCGGCGCCGCCTACGTGCCGATCGACCCGGCGCTGCCGGCGGCGCGGATCGCGCACCTGCTGGAGCGGACCGAGGCAAAAGTGGTGCTGGTGCAACCGGGGCACCGGGGTGCCGACCTGCCCGCCGGGGTGCGGCCGCTGGTGGTCGACGAGACCAGCTGCGGCCCGGACGGGCCGGAATGGCAGCCGGTGCACCGCAACCCCGACGACCTGGCGTACCTGATCTACACCTCCGGCTCGACCGGCACCCCCAAGGGCGTGATGATCTCGCACCGGGGCGCGATGAACACCCTTGTCGACGTCAACGCCCGGTTCGCCGTCGGGCCGGCCGACCGGGTGCTGGCGCTGTCCTCGCTCAGCTTCGACCTGTCGGTCTTCGACTTCTTCGGGACCCTGGCCGCCGGTGCCGCCGTGGTGATCCTGACCCCGGAGCTGGCCGGCGACCCGGCGCACTGGCTGGAGCTGGTGCGCGCCCACCGGGTCAGCGTCTGGAACTCGGTGCCAACCCTGCTGGCGATGCTGGTCGAGTACGCCGAGGGCAGCGGTGAGCTGCCGCCGTCGCTGCGGCTGGCGATGCTGTCCGGCGACTGGATCCCGCTCAGCCTGCCGGACCGGTTCCGCCGGCTGGCGCCGGGCGCGCAGATCCATAGCCTGGGCGGTGCCACCGAGGCCTCGATCTGGTCGATCGCGTACCCGATCGGCGAGGTCGAGCCGGGCTGGCGCAGCATCCCGTACGGCCGGGCGATGGCCAACCAGCAGTTCTACGTCCTGGACGACGCTTTGCGGCCCCGGCCGACCTGGGTGCCCGGCCAGCTCTACATCGGCGGGGTGGGCCTGGCGCTGGGCTACTGGCGCGACGAGGACCGGACCGCGGCCAGCTTCGTCGTCCACCCGGTCACCGGCGAGCGGCTCTACCGCACCGGTGACCTGGGCCGCTGGCTGCCCGACGGCACCATCGAGTTCCTCGGCCGGGAGGACGGCCAGGTCAAGGTGAACGGCTACCGGGTCGAGCTCGGTGAGATCGAGGCGGCGCTGGAGGCGCACCCGGCGGTGCGGGCGGCCGCCGTCCGGGTCTGGGGACAGGCGCACGGCGACAAGCGGCTGGCCGGTTACGTCGTGGTTCAACCAGCAGCAGCCGATGGCCTGACCGCCGAACAGCTGACCGAGTACCTGGCCGCCAAGCTGCCCGGCTACATGGTGCCGGCGACGTTCACCTTCCTGGAGCAATTGCCGTTGTCGTCCAACGGCAAAGTCGATCGCGGCAAGCTGCCCGAGCCGGGACCGGCGGGCCGGCCTGCCGTCGACGAGGCGGCCGCGAGCTCGCCGGCCGAGGCGCGGCTGGTCGCGATCGTCGAGGGCGTGCTCGGCCAGCCCGGCATCGCGGCCGGGGCCAACCTGCTGCAACTGGGTGCCACCTCGATCGACGTGGTGCGGATCGCCAATGCGCTGTCCAGCGAGCTGGGCTTCCGGCCGCAGCTGGCCCAGCTGATGCGCACCCCCACGCTGGCCGAACTGCTCGGCATGTACCGCAAGCACGGCCAGGCGCAGCAGGTGTCCGCCGACCCGGACGCGAACGTGGTGCAGGACCCGCAGGCCCGCCAGCAGTTCAAGGCCGCGGGCCTCGGGCTGCGCCGGCTCGGCGACCAGGCAGCCACCGTCGCACTGGCCGTCCCGGCCGAGCCGGGCTTCGCCCGCCGCTATGCCGAGCTGCGCTCGGTGCGGCAGTTCGACCCCGAGCCGATGCCGCTGTCCTCGCTGTCCGAGCTGCTGGCCTGGCTGTCCCAGCGCGAGCTGGACGGCCGGCCCAAGTACCTCTACGGCTCGGCCGGCAGCAGCTACGCCGTGCAGACCTACCTCTACCTCAAGCCCGGCCGGGTGGCCGGGGTGCCGGGCGGGGCCTACTACTACGACCCGAGTGCGCACCGGCTGGCATCGCTGGGGGCCGGCCGCACGCTGAGCCCGGACGCCTACGACTACTTCGTCAACCGGCCGGTGTTCTCCGCCGGCGCCTTCGCGCTGTTCCTGGTCGCCGACCTGGCCGCCATCGAGCCGCTCTACGGCTCGGACAGCCTCGGCTTCTGCCAGGTCGAGGCCGGTGCGATGGCGCAGCTGCTGACCATGGCCGCCCCCGAGCAGGGCCTGGGGCTGTGCGGCATCGGCTCGGTCGAGCCCGATGAGCTGAACCCGCTGCTGGATCTCGGTCCGACCCACCGGCTGATCTACTCGATGGTCGGCGGCCTGCGGCCGGGAACGGCCCCCGACGGCGGCCGGATCGGGGCCGTCCGGGCCGATGAGCCTGCCGAGCCGCGGCTGACCGACCTCGAGCTCGACGGCGTCGAGATGGAACAGGTCGAGCTGTGACCGGCCCCGCGAACTCCACCGGCAGCGCCCACGAGTTGCTGGAGCTGTTCGCCCGGCATGCCGTCGGACTGGAGGTGCGCGACGGCAAGCTGAAGTGCACCGCGCCGAAGGGGTTCCTCACCCCGGACCGGCTGGCCGAACTCCAGCGGCACCAGGACCAGCTGACCGCCATCCTGACCGGCACCGGGCAACAAGCCGGTGACCGGATCCCGCGCCGCCCGGTCTCGGACGCCCCGCTGCCGCTGTCGTCCTCGCAGCGCCAGCTGTGGTACCTCGACCAGCTCTCACCCGGGAACCCCTTCTACAACAACCCGTCCGCGTTCGAGATCTCCGGTGAGCTGGACCGGGCGGCGCTGTGCGCGGCGGTGGACGAGGTGGTGCGCCGGCACGAGTCGCTGCGCACCGTGTTCGGGCTGGCCGACGGCGAACCGTGCCAGCTGGTGCAACCGGCCGGACCGGTGCCGATGCCGCTGGTCGACCTGTCCGGGCTGCCGGCCGGCGAGCGGGCCGAGCGGGCCCGGCAGCTCACCGAGGCCGACGCGCAGGCGCCCTTCGACCTGTGGAACGGACCGTTGCTGCGCACCAGCCTGCTCGACCTCGGCGACGGCGAGTACCGCTGGCTGGTCAACGTCCACCACATCGTCGCCGACGGCTGGTCGATCGGGATCCTGGTGCACGAGGTGGGTGAGCTGTATGCCACCCACCTGTCCGGCCGGCCGTCACCGCTGCCCGAGCCGCCGGTCCAGTATCCGGACTACGCGCTCTGGCAGCGCGAGCAGCTGAGCGCGGGCAACACCGGCGATCTCGACTACTGGACGGCCGAGCTGGCCGGTGCCCCCACCCTGCTGCCGCTGCCCACCGACCGGCCCCGGCCGGCCACCCAGCGGTTCCGGGGCGAGCGGCTGACGGTGACCGCCGGCGCCGACACCCTGCGCAACCTGCACGCGGTGAGCCGGGACGGCAACGCGACGCTGTTCATGACGCTGATGGCCAGCCTCTCGGTGCTGCTGTGGCGCTACAGCGGCTGCGACGACGTGTGCGTCGGCACGCCATTCGCCAACCGCAACTCCAGCGAGGTCGAGGACCTGATCGGCCACTTCATCAACACCGTGGTGGTGCGCACCCGGGTGGCCGGCGA
This sequence comes from Pseudonocardiales bacterium, assembly GCA_030840415.1. GTDB lineage: Bacteria > Actinomycetota > Actinomycetes > Mycobacteriales > Jatrophihabitantaceae > Jatrophihabitans_A. The sequence continues at coordinate 4,770 of JAVEEO010000211.1, forward strand.
GCAGTCCTTCGCCGAGCTGCTGAGCGCGGTCCGCGACACCGTGCTGCGGGCCTACGCGCACGCCGACCAGCCCTTCGAGCAGCTGGTCGAGGCGCTACATCCGGAGCGGCACGCCAGCTACTCACCGCTCTTCCAGGTGATGCTGGTGCTGCAGAACATGCCGCTGGGCGAGCTGGAACTGCCCGGCCTGGCACTGCGCCCGGCCGAGACCAGCACCGGCGCGGCCCGCTTCGACCTGTCGCTGGAGGTCACCGAACGGGCCGGCGAGCTGGAGCTGAGCTTCGAGTACGACAGCGACCTGTTCGACGCCGCGACCATCGCCCGGATGGCCGGCCACTACGTCCGGCTGCTGGAGCAGCTGGGTGCGGCCCCGCGGCAGCCGGTCGGCGGGGTGTCGCTGCAGTCGGCCGCCGAGCGCGAGCACGAGCTGTCCGGCTGCAACGCCACCGCCCAGCCGCTCACCGGCCCGGCCGACCTGGTGCGGCGCTTCCAGGCCGCGGCCGCCGGCCACCCAGACCAGCCGGCGGTCATCAGCGGTGCCGACCGGCTGGACTACGCGGGCCTGCAGCGCCGGGCCAACCGGCTGGCTGCCGCCCTGATCGAGTGCGGCGTCCGTCCGGACGACCTGGTCGGCCTGCACACCGGACGCTCGGTGGAGCTCGCGGTCGGCATCCTCGCCATCCTGCAGGCCGGTGCCGGCTACCTGCCGCTGGATCCGTCGCTGCCGGCCGAGCGGCTGGCCGGCATGGTCGCCGACGCCCGGCCGGCGCTGGTGCTGAGCACGCTGGCCGACGCCCCGGCCGGCTGGTTGCCGCTAACAGCCGTCGAGGCCGAGGGCCGGACCGAGGACACCCCGGACGTTGCCGTCCGGGGCGCCAATCTGGCCTACACGATCTACACCTCCGGCTCCACCGGACGTCCGAAGGGGGTGGCGGTCAGCCATGCCAGCATCGCCAACCTGCTCGACCACTGGCTGGCGCGAATGGGGCCGCTGGGTCCGGCCGGCAATGCCTCGGCGGCGCTGTGGTCCAGCATCGGCTTCGACGTCTCGGTGCAGGAGATCCTGCTGCCGCTGACCACCGGCGCCACCCTGCATCTGGTGCCGGAGGAGCTGCGGGCCGACCCCGAGGCGCTGATGCACTGGTTGCGCGAGCACCGGATCGTCCAGGCCTACCTGCCACCGGCCTTCGTGCACTGGATCGACGAGGCGCCTGCCGAGCGGCTGGCCGGCCTGTCGCTGCGGCAGCTGCTGGTGGGGGTGGAACCGCTGCCGGAGCTTGCCCTGCACCGGATGACCGAAATCCTGCCCGGGCTGCGCGTCCTCAACGGCTACGGCCCCACCGAGACCTCGGTCTACAGCACCGCCTACCTCGACCCGCGGCCGCTGGCCCGGCAGTGCCCGATCGGCGGGCCACTGGCCAACACCCGGCTGTACCTGCTGGACGAGCGGCTGCAGCCGGTGCCGGTCGGGGTGGCGGCCGAGATCTACCTGGGCGGCGCCGGGGTGGCCCGCGGCTACCTGGGCCGGCCCGGCCAGACCGCCGAGCGGTTCGTTCCGGATCCGTTCGTGGCCGGCGAGCGGATGTACCGCACCGGTGACCTGGGCCGCCGGTTGCCCGACGGCACCCTCAGCTACGCCGGCCGGCGCGACCACCAGGTCAAGCTGCGTGGCTTCCGGGTCGAGCTCGGCGAGGTCGAGGCGGTGTTGCGCGAGCAGCCCGGGGTCCGCGAGGCTGCGGTGCTGCTCGACTCCGGGGCAGCCGAGCCGCGGCTGGTGGCGGCGGTGGCCTGTGGCACGGCGCCGGCCCACCAGCCGGCCGAGTGGCGCGAGGCGCTGTCGCGGCAGCTGCCCGGCTACATGATCCCGGCGGTGTTCCTGGAGCTGCCCGAGCTGCCGATGACCGCCAACGGCAAGCTCGACCGCGCGGCCCTGCTGGACCGGGCCCGCGCCGAGGGCCCGATGCAGGTCAACCAGACCAGCCCCCGCGACCACGTCGAACTGGCCCTGTACAAGATCTGGGAACGGCTGCTGGTGCATCCCGAGATCGGCATCCGGGACAGCTTCTTCGACGTCGGCGGCAGCTCCATCTCGGCCATCAAGCTGGCGCACGCCATCGCCGAGGAGTTCGGCCAGCGGCTGGGCGTCGCCGAGATCGTGGCCCATCCGAGCATCGAGGCGCTGGCCGCCCGGCTGCGGCACGGCTCCGGCGGACCGCCCGACAACCTGATCGAGTTCCGCCCGGCTACGGCTCGGGATTCCGCCGCACCGCGCCGGGTGGTATGCGTGCACCCGGCCGGCGGCACCGCGTTCTGCTATCTATCGCTGGCAAAGGTTTTGCCTGCCGACTACGGGGTATACGGCATCCAGTCGCCCGGGGTGAACCCCGGGGAGGCCTTCCTGCCGACCGTCGAGGCGATGGCCGAGGCTTACCTGCGCCGGATCGAGCACCTGCTGGACGGGCCGCTGCTGCTGACCGGGCTGTCCTACGGCGGCCTGGTGGCCTATGAGATGGGGCGGCGGCTGGCACTGGCCGGCAACGCCTGCGTCAGCGTGCTGCTGCTGGACACCCAGGGCACCGACGACCCGGCCGAGCGGGCCGCCATCGAGGCGGTGGACCTGCCGGACTTCCGGGACAAGCTGATCAAGTTCAACGGCATGTATCCCGGCATCGAGGACGCCCAGATCGAGCAGTACCACCGGATCTACAACCACAACCGGCTGACCATGCGCGACTACCTGACCCCGCCGTCGCCGGCCCGGCTGGTGCTGCTGCAGGCGGTGGCCAACCGGGACGCCGCCGACGTCGAGCAGGCCCAGCAGTTCTGGGGCCGGCGGGCCGGTCAGGGTCTGAGCATCGACGTGGTGGACTGCGACCACTGGGAGATCCTTGAGTCCGACGAGGTGCGCGGGGTGGCCGCCCTGATCACCACTGAACTGGAACGGCTGGACCGACCGGCTGTCGTTCCGGCGACGGCGGGGCAACGGACATGACCGCTTCCTCGCTGGCTGGCGCGGTGCTGGCCCAGGCCGGGCGCACCCCGGCCGCCGTCGCGGTCTCCGACGGCGGCCGCGAGCTGGACTACGCCGGCCTCGTCGCGGCCAGCGCCGCGGTGGCCGCGGGCCTGCGGGCAGCCGGCGTCCGGCCGGGCGAGGCGGTGGCGGTCTGCCTGCCCCGCTCGCAGGAGCTGGTCTGCGCGATGCTGGGGATCCTGCGCGCCGGGGCGACCGTGGTGCCGCTGGACGCGCAGAGCCCGCCCGTGCGCCGGCGGCACATCCTCACCGACGCCGGCTGCGCGGTCGTCATCACCGGTGCCGGCGGGGTCGCCGAACTGCCCGAGCAGGTGCGCGCGCTGCCGGTGGCCGATCTGCTCGACACCCCGGCCGCCGAGGCAGGAACCGCCGAATCGGCTGATATCTCTGGCGACATCGCGTTCGTCTTCTACACCTCCGGCACCACCGGCCGCCCCAAGGGCGTCGAGGTGCCCGACGCCGCCATCCGGCGGCTGGCCCGGCCGGGCTACCTGCGGCTGCCCGAGGCGAGGCGGTTCGGCTGCCTGTCCAACCCGGCCTTCGACGCGCTCAGCTTCGAGGTGTGGGTGCCGCTGCTGACCGGCGGCTGCTGCGTGATCCTGGACGAGGCGACCGTGGCGGCACCGGAGCGCTTCGCCGCGGCGCTGCTGGCCGAGCGGGTCGACACCATGTTCATCACCGCGGCGCTGTTCAACGCCGTCGTCGACCAGCTGCCGCACTGCTTCGCCGGCGTCGGCCAGCTGCTGGTGGGCGGCGACCAGCTCAATGCCGCGCTGATCCGGCGCTGGTACCGGGACAACCCCGACAGCCCCACCCAGCTCTACAACGGCTACGGGCCGACCGAGACCGCCACCTTCGCGCTCTGCCACGCCATCCCACGCGACTTCGACGCCGACCTGGTGCCGATCGGGACGCCGCTGCCCGGCACCGAGGCGGTGCTGGTGGCCACCAGCGGGCTGGGCGACGCTGCTGGCAAGCGGGCCGCCGACGGCGAGACGGCCGAGCTGTACATCGGCGGCGAGGCGGTCGCGGCCGGCTACCGCAACCTCCCCGAGGAGACCGCGCAGCGGTTCGTCCGGCTGGCCTGGCTGGACGGTGGCCGGGCCCGCTACTACCGCACCGGGGACCTGGTGCGCCGCACCGCCGACGGCCTGGTCGAATACCTCGGCCGTACCGACCGCCAGGTCAAGGTGCGCGGCTTCCGGATCGAGCCGGGTGAGCTGGAGCGGCAACTGGTGCGCCACCCGGCGGTGAGCCAGGCCTACGTCTGCACCCGGCGGAGCGGACCGCTGGGCAGCACCGAACTGCTCGCCTACCTGGTGCTGAACCGGCCGCTGGGCTTCGCCGACTACGAACGGCACGTGGCGGCGAGCCTGCCGTCCTACATGCGCCCGCACCGGGTCTACCTGGTGGACGCGCTGCCGCTGACCGCCAACGGCAAGGTCGATGCCGGCGCGCTGCTGGGCCGCGACGCCCCGCCGTGGCGGTCCTCGGATGACACCGCCGACACCGACGGCACCGCCGGCACCGCCGTTCCGGCCGA
>JAVEEO010000212.1 GCA_030840415.1 Pseudonocardiales bacterium
GGCCGCGCTAGGCCAGCCGGGGTAGGACTTCGTAACCGATCACTGCCAGCAGGTCGAGGTCGGTAAGGTCGAGGAATTCGAGGTAGAGCCGATCGACACCCGCATCTCGGTACTCCCTGATCCGGTCCACGGCCTCGTCGACGGTGCCGGTGATCCCGGCGGAATCGGCATGCAACTCATCCAGCGACAGTCCGAGAGACGTTGATCGCGTGTGCAGCTCAGCCGCCGTCCGTCCTACGCAGACCGTCTGCACCGTCGACAGTTGCAGCGAGGCTGGATCCCGGTCGACCTCGCGACAGGCAGCGTGAACCCGATCGAACTCTGCTCTGGTCCGGCCCGGCGACAGCCAACCGGAATTGAATTCACGCGCGAATCGTGCGGCCAGCAGCGGGGTACGGCGCGGGCCGCCGCCACCGATGATGATCGGCACGCCGCCCTCTCGGTGGCATCGCACGCCCGGTGCGTTCTCCAACTGATAGAACTTGCCGGCGTAGTCCAGGCGCGATGACGGCGGCGTCCGCCACAGACCGGTGATGATGTCCAGCTGCTCGGTCATCCTGTCGAATCGCTCGCCCACGGCTGGAAAGTCAATGCCGAAGGTTTGGTGTTCGGCCTGCCACCAACCGGCACCGAGGCCGAGTTCGATGCGGCCGCCACTCATCGCATCGGCCTGCGCGACCATGATCGCCAGCTGCGCCGGCGTCCTGAACGTGACCGGGCTGACGAGGCTGCCGAGCGTGATCCCGGTGGTGTCACGGGCCAGTCCCGCCAGCGTGATCCACGCATCGGTAAGCCATTCGGAACGGGGATTGTCGACGCCGACGAGATAGTGATCGGCGCGGAAGAGACCATCCAGCCCCGCGGCGCTGACGGCCAGGGCAATCGCCAACTGATCGTCGTAGGACGCTCCGTTGTGGGGCTCGATCATCACGTGGATTTCCATGGACTCGATCCTGTCTGAATGGCTAGGACGACAAGCGGGTGCCTGCCACGCGCAGGTTCACTGGCAGCCCGCAGGGCAGATGCGTTGATATTGCGTAACCGTCAATCGCCGATCGGTCACACCGACTGCTGAACTTCCGATTCCGCCAGCGGCACGAACCGGGGCCAGTGCCAGAGCCGAGAAGCTCGAATGATGAGCGGCTCGGCGAAGTACAGCACAGCGATCACCCACAGGGTGCTGCGAACACCGATCACGCCGGCCAGCCAACCGCTGGTCATCGCAGCGAGCGGAATTATGCCCCAGGTGAGCATTCGAGTGGTGGCCCATACTCGTCCAAGCTTTTCCGGTGGGCAGGTTGCCTGCCGGGCGCTGAAGCCGATGATGCTCGTCACGGCGACAGCGGCGGAGAGTCCGAAGGTGCCCACGGCGAAGGCGATCAGCCCGAGACCCGGCCGCGCCAGCGGAACCAGGATTCCGATGATCGGTCCCGCCACCAGCCCCGCGCGCCACACCGTGGCGTCGGCCCATCGTCGGATGAGCCACGGCACCGCCGCCGAACCGAGTAGCGCGCCGACACCGCTGGCGGCGATGAGAACCCCGAACCACGCCTTCGGGGTGTCCAACTCGCGCAGGAAGAGAAAGCCCAACACGTACTGGGCGGCGGTACAGGCATTGAAAGCGGCCGAGCCCAGAGTCAGGGTCCGGAACAGTGGTTCGCGGAGAACCACGTGCAGGCCCTCGGCCAGTTCGTGCCGGAACCGCGTCCGTGGTGGCGGCGGCACCGGTGCTGCTTCGATCTTGCGCAACAGGGCAGCCGCCACGACAAAGCTGGCGGCATCGATGATGAGCGCAAGCGGCGCACCCAGGAAGGCGACTATCGGCCCTACGACCGCACTGCCGGACAGGCCCGACGCGGTGTCGGTGAGGTTGATTCTGGAGTTCGCCCCTACCAGGCCACTCTGCTCGACTATCTCCGGCACGAGGGCGCTATGTGCCACGTCTCCGAAAACCTGAAAGATGCCGACGAGCAGGCCGATCACCAGCAGCAGCCAGATGGAAAGGTTCCCGGTCCACGCGGCTACCGGTATGACGGCAATCAGCAGCGCACGTCCGAGGTCCGACAGAATTACCACGAGCCGGCGAGACCAGCGGTCCACCCATACGCCGGCTATCAGCCCGAAGAGCAACCAGGCTACCTGTTCGATGCTGATCAATGCCCCCAGCTCGAAGGCTGATGCGTGCGTGGAGAAGAGAGCGATGATCGGCAGCGCGACGTTGGTGAGGGCCGAGCCGAACGAGTTGACCCCGACCGATGCCCACAACAGGCGGAAGTTGCGATTCATGGCTAGCGCTTCACCCACGAGCCGACGAGGCGATTGGTGGCGATCGAGCGGGGACGGAAGGCGGTATTGCGCAGCAACCGCTTGATAGCGGTGCCTGCGTCGGCCTGTCCGTCGACGTGGCGAATCCTGAGGGAATCGCTCGTCAGCATTCTGACGCGCACGTCGCGGGTTCCGCCTGACCAGGCGGCGCGGCCGTGCATGAACCGCGTGTTATCGATGACCAGCACATCACCGGGCCGCCAGTTGTGCTTGAGGGTCAGTTTCTCGGCGAGTTCCCCCACGGTCGCGACGAGGTCTGGATCCAGGTCGGCTACCCAGTCCGCCAGGACACCGGAGTGGGCAAGGCTCAGGAGGTTGTTGGCGAACGCGGGCCGTCGGGTCCACTCAGCCGTACGGATCGCCGGAGCGGAGTACGAGATCGACAGTTGTCGTTGCTTGTCGTCGACCACGACCTCGCAATTCGGAGTGCGTGCGCACCACTCGAGGAACTCGGCAAGCGGTCGCTGGGTCTGCTCGACGAGCCGGGCGAAGGAGCACTGGTAGCGCCAGTGGATGACCGTGGAGCGCAGAACCTCCTGCACGTCCGGCGGAAGTGATTCATACAGTCGCTCTCCGTCGCAGATCAGCGTCTCTCCGCCTCGAGCGGTACTGTTCGCGCACCAGAAGACGACGGTCTGCGGGCAGATCGGCGTGTAGTAGGACTCGGCGTGCAGTGGTATCGCGTCGTTGCCGAAGTCGACCGACTCGGTGCCACGCGACGATTCGAACTTGCGCGTGGTCACCCAGTGCACATTGGCGGGGCGGACGGTGCCGATGCTGTCGGTGAACCGTTCGAAGCTGTCCTTGTCGAGGTGGAATCCGCGCAGCAGAACGGCTCCTCGCTCAGCCACGGCGGCCAGCAACTCATCGTTGCCGGGTAGTCCGCCGGCAAGAACATCGGATGACTCGATGACGCCTCCGAGTCCCAACTCGTCACTGAGGAATTTCATCCGATGGCCTTTCCAAGTCCTGTCGCGTCCCGTTCGGCGCCGAGCCGCGGTTCGGACCGGGATTGGTCAGTCGGGCAGGTGCGGGCCAATGCCTGACGGTACCGTGTCCTTATCAAGTTCGTAACGCTGCGCGTCACGGGCCGTCGGCCGGAAAGCATCCGGGCCCAGTAGGGAAGATGACGGCCCATTCCCTGCGAACTGAGCACCTTCTCCTCGAACCACAGCCACGCCCCGGTCAGGTTGACCTCCAAGAAGACCGCCCGGCCATCCTTGGTGAGCAGTACGTCGTAGGCGCCGTAGTCGATGCCCAAGCGCTGCTGCAGGACCCGGACCATTGCCGCCGCCTGCTCCGGAATCGCCGTCGCGCGGATACGCACCTCGTCCGGGCTCATCCAGACCGCCGCGGCGGACGGCTTTTCAACCTCGAAACCGATCTGATCGGCACCTACGGCATAGATTCGCAACTCACGGATGTGCTCGACATATTCTTGGATGATCACCGGTCCGGCATCGTTTACATACTCGGCCGTCGAGTCGATGTCGACCGATTCGGGAAACGCTCCCCGGAGCAGCCCTGGTGGCCCCTCCACCCAATGGTCGGAAATCGCCTTGACAACCACCCGGTTGCTGCCGGTGACCGTCACCGCATCCTTGAGGGACGTGGACACGATGGTTCGCGGGATGGTTATGCCGCACTCACCCGCCACTCGCAGTTGTTCCAACAGTCCCGGAGTGGTTGCGTTCACCACCTCTGTCGCGACCGAACCGAGCTGGGCCACGAAAGAACTCCAATTGGCAGCGGCCAACGTGCGCACCGGGTCGGCCGCGGCAGGGGAGCGGACGGATCGTTGCTGGAAGTCACGGCGCCAGAAGAGCGCGACCCGAACGGCTACCCCATCGATCTCCAGTACGCCGTCGTCGATCCCCAGAGTCAGGTGCGAGAGCGGAGTGCTCTCAGGGTCCAGCCTGACGGTCGGCACGCCGGCTCGGGACAGCCGCCAGGCGACGGCGTCCATCTCCCCGGACCACTCGCGGTCAGCCAGCACGACGCAGGGCACCGGCGCTCCATGAGGATCTATCGACGGCAGGGTGCGCTTGAGCACCGGCCGCTCACGAAGATCGATCACCTGGGTCGCCAGCGTCAACTGCCGGCTCAAGGGATCAGCCAAGTACTCTGCCTTCTCGGTCACGCCGGCCGCCTAGGTGATGACCCGTGCGACGCCCTGGTGCCACAGCGCGTCGATCAATTCGATCAGGTCCGGATTCTGCGTCGCGTCTATGACGTTCGTGCCTGAGTCCAGAGCATGCTCGACAGCTTCCTTTCCCGCGCCCGAGACGGTGACATCCCGGTTGCCGAGATGCAGGGTGAGCTCGTCGTCCGCCGATTCCAGGTGCACGATCTGGTCGGTCAGCAGTTCTGCCTTGGTGGCCTGGGGCAGCCTGCCTACGCCCGCCGATACCGTCCGCAGGTCCGCGGGCAGCATTTGAGTCAGCATCTTGTTGGCCACCAGGCCCGCAAGCTGCGCTCGATCCAGCGTATGGATCGCGTCGATCATGGTTTCGACGCTCCTGGCCAACGTCTCCTGCATCGTCGAGGGGCGCTCCCAGAAATGCAGGGGCAGATCTTCACGCAGTTCGGGCACGTCAGCAAGCATGTCGAGAACTACCCGGGCAACCGTGTGGCCGGTGATGTCCGGAATGCCAAAGGTGAGATGCAGAGAGGGCTCTTCCTCGGTGTGCACATTGTGCACCCAGCCCCGAGGCAGCCACAGAACCGATCCTGGCGTCAACTTGTACTTCAGCGTCGGCTCATTCGAGAACAGCCGATCGTGCTCGCTGTCTTCGAGCTCGGTGGGCATCCACGGGTGGTAGTCGGACAGCGGTCCCGGTGCCGTCGGGCTCCACAATTCCCAGTACTTCTCGCCCTCCACCTGGACGATGAACGAGGACACCCGGTCGTAGTGCCGATCCAGGCTTTGACTGTACTTCGGCGTCAGGAACGCATCGGCGCTGATCGGCAAACCCAGTGCAGTCGAAAGGGATCGACAGAAGGTCGCGACGCCAGGGATGGTGCGGTCGAGAAGCGCGAAGATGAAGGTAGCGCCCTGCTCCAGGAATTCTGCCGCGGCGACCGGATTGATCCAGTCCGCCATCAGCACATCATTGGCGTCACGACCGTACTGGTAGTACTTGTAGTCAATCCTCTCGTTGTCCTTGAAGATCTCCAGGAAGGGCGGCTTCAGAGGCATGCTGGCGATGAGGTGATCCAGAACGGCGAAGCTGACTATGTCCTTGATCGGCGACTCGGGACGGGTGAACAGCAGGGGCCGGGTCGGCAAGGTGGACTCGAATTCCGATGTGTCCCCCACAAGCCGCTCGAGTGCGCTTTCCTTCGCCATCATCTGGGGGTCCCTTCGTCGTTGCGAATAGTGCGGGCCACGTGCGGCGTCAAATTGGTTCGTCCGGCCGGGGGCGCGAGCAGCGTCAATACCCGCGGTCTCGACCTGCGACGGATGTGTGACGAAAGCTCGTAGGACTGGAAGATCTCGCGTGCGCACGAAACCAGCGCCTGGATGGCAAACCTGCTTGCCGGGCACATCTCGTTGCCCTTCCCGAACGGCAGGAAGGAGGCTTGCTGGTCCGGTGAGAGGCTGTGCCAACGGCTGGGCCGGAAGGTGGCGGCCTGCGGCCACACGCTCTGATCGCGATGGATGGCATGTATGGCGATCATCACCGCCTCGCCGCTGCGCAACTGGTGGGACCCGATGGCGTGATCTCGGCGGGCCTGCCTGACCAGTCGCCACGCTGTTGGGTGCAGCCGCAACGTCTCATGGATGTGGTCCTGGAGTTTCTCATCGGTAGTGGGCGGCACGCCGTTGCGGGCGGCCAGCAGCACGACCCACTCCAATGCGACACCGGTGAAGCCGACCATCGACAGCAGGAGGCGCTGGTACAGCTCAGCCATGACGGGGGGCGTCAACGGCTGGTCAGCCAGGCTCACGGCGTCGATCAGGTCACGGGGAGGGTCGTTGACCGCCTGGCCCGCGGCGAACAGGCAGGTCAGCTCTTCCCGGACGCCGTCGACCGCGCGGTACCTTCCGCGCCGACGCGCCCGGATGTCATCGGGTATGACGGATTCCTCGACGTAAGTGTCGACGAGCTGTTGGAATCGCGGGTCGCGCTCGTATGCCATCGCGGCCGCGAAGTGCCTTCGCATGAGCCGGACACCCCAGCCCTGATGGGGCAGCCCTCGCGTGCTGGTTGCGCCCAGGGCAGTCAGCTCGGAGTGCAGATCGTATGTCCGGGGGAGGTCGTGACTTGCGAGCCCGGAGAGCGCCCGTTGCACTACCTGCGATCGCGTGCTCCGGCCGATCGGTTCCGCGCCGATCCGCAAGAAGCCCGACTGCTCCTGGTAATCGTCACGATTCGCGGTCAACAGCGTTCGGGCCAGCCGGCCGTCTGCGACGACCGTCGTGCCGAAGGTAAGACGTTGCACCTTGTCGGCCCGGCCGGCGACCGCTTCCCACTTGATCAGGTAGGGCCACAGATTGCGCTTCTGGCCGAGCATCGCTTACGTGTCCTTCACTGAGGCGCGCACAGCGGCTGGGAACGAACTCGGGCACCTGCCGCTGCGCGCGCTTCGATCAGTTGGCCTTGCCGTAGTTGCTCGAGTAGCCAGAACGAAGGGCTCGCGCCTCACCGCTGATGGCCTTCACGATGCGCTTGACCTGAACCATGTTTCCTCCTTGCAAAAAAAATGCCCTTTCGGGCCCGGGTTCCTACCTTGCGAGTGAACACCAGATCGGTCCGATTTGGAAGCGCTGAGCGATATCGCCCGGTTAAGAATCTAGATCGGTGATCTGCCGACGTGCCGACGTGCCGACCTGTCAAGGTGGATCGACCGACTCGGGCCCGCTGGCGGGGCGGCTGCTTGATCCCGCTCGGCCCCGTCCGGACCCGAGCGTGCGCCTTCAGCAGTCCTGGACCGTCAGGGCTGCCGGTCGTAGCGGGCTGCCGCGCCGCAGGTCTCGCACCGGTAGACCCCGTCGCCGGCGGCGGCCAGCTCACCGTGCGACACGCAGGCCGGAACTCCGCCGGCCGAGAGCACCACATTGCCGATGCCGACGTCCCACCCGCCGTCGATGTCGACCAGTTGCCCGCCCAACCCGCCGACCCCCTGCCGGGCCTGGTGCAGCGCCCGCACCACCGCGATGGTGCCGGTGGCGATCCGAGAACCAGGCGTCCAGCCCGGCAGCGAGTTGGCCGACGGCAGCACCGGCTCGTCGCCGCGCATCCGGATCACCAGGGTGCGGTCGTCGCCCGCACCGACGGTGAAGGTCACCGAGTAGCAGCCAGGCTCGTCCAGGGCCTCGATCGTGCGCAGCAGCGGGTCCACCCTGGCAGCATCGCCTTACTCGCGGTCGGAGAAGCGCTCCCACGCCGATTGCCTGGTCATATCCAGCGCTTCGCCGATCCGCGCCCAGGACACTCCGCGGCTGCGCACCCGGCGTACCCACACCGTCAGGCTGCCCTCGACCTGCGCGGCCACGGTGGCGATCTTGGGCAGCTGGTCCAGCAGTTGCTGGTCGGTCATCGACTGCCAGTACGTCAGCTCGGCAGGCGCCTCGGCGTTGTCGGGCTCGGGAGCGGAGCCCAGGATCTCGTTGCAGAGCTGGACGCACTCGTTGCAGATGTAGATGCCCGGCCCGGCGATCAGCTTGGCGATCGCAGTCTCGGCCTTGGAGCAGAACGAACAGGCAAGGGCGGCGGTGGCTGGCTCGGCGATCACGGCGCATTCCTTCGAAGAGTCGTCAGGTTGGTCCTGACAGACTGTCAGGACGAACCTGACGCGTCAAGAGGTCAAGCGTCCTGGTGCGACGGAGTCGCGCGAGCGCCGCGAACGCGGCTGCGGGCGCACCAGCAACTCCAGCGGTCCGGAGAGCCTGCGCAGTGCACCGGCACGCTGCGGCGATGCCAATCGCTGCCGCAGCACCGACACCCCGTCACCGGCCAGCCCGTCGAGCACGGCAGCCCGGCCGCCGATGCCCAGCAGCAGTGTCTCGGCAGGCCCGCTCACCAGCGCCCCGGCACCGGCCTGCCAGCCGGTGTCGGTCGCGCTGAACCTCAGGCCGTCCAACCGCGACCCCATCGCGAAGCCGGGCGAGGCGCGGGAAGTGAGGTGGTGGAACGCCACCGACAGCCGCTCCTCGGAAAGCTCGCGCGGGATACCGAGCGGGACCCGGATGTCGAGATCGTGCAGCACCAGGTCGGCCAGCACCGGGTCGTAGCCCGACCGGGGCACGGTGGTCCGAGCACCCGCCCGCCGCCGCAGCACCTCGACGATCTCCTGATCGGACTTGGCCGCCGCCCGCTGGGTGAGCCACCGGTTGACCCGGTCCAGGTCGGCGGCGGTGACGATGATTCCGGTGTAGATCTTCAGCTGGCCGAACTTCAGGAAGGTGATCAGGTGGGCAGCCACGTCGTGGACCGTCCATCCCTGGCAGAGGCTCGGTGCCCGCAGTTGGCGGGGAGCGAGCGTGCTCAGCAGGTCCGCTAGGTACCTGCGTTCGTCCACAATCATGTCGTAGACCCGCATCTGCCGAAGGTAGCGGCGTACTGGCGGCCGGAATACTCGCATTCTGCGGGGTTCGGGCCTCTGCGCGGATGTCAGAACAGGGTCCAGCCCCCGGTTTTGCTAGCGTGGCTTCATGCAGCCCGACCTCGCTGGACCTTCCGACGACGCCGGGAGCGATCGGCTGGCCGCCGGGGACGACCGGCCGGCAGCCGGGAACGAAAACCGGCCGGACGCCCCGAGCGGCCGGCTCAAGATCGGCGTCCTGGTGGTGGCCTTCAACGCCGAGTCCACCCTGCAGGCCACCCTGGACCGGATTCCGCACGATCTCCGCGCCAGGATCGACGAGATCCTGATCTGCGACGACGCCAGCCAGGACCGGACGGTCGACGCGGGACTGGCCTGGCGGCAGGCCAATGGCGCGATCCCGACGACCGTGATCCGGCAATTCAGCAATCTCGGATACGGAGGCAACCAGAAGGCCGGCTCCCAGTTGGCCCGCGAGCGTGGCCTGGACCTGATCGTGCTGCTGCACGGTGACGGCCAGTACGCCCCCGAGGCGATGGCCGACCTGCTCGGGCCGCTGGAACGCGGCGAGGCGGACGCGGTGTTCGGGTCCCGGATGCTCGATCCCGGCTCCGCGCGGGCCGGCGGCATGCCGCTCTACAAGTACCTGGGCAACCGGGTGCTCACCACGTTCGAGAACCGGCTGCTCGACTCGAACCTGTCGGAGTTCCACTCCGGTTACCGGGCCTACCGGGTATCGGCGCTGGCGGAGCTGCCGCTGGAGTTCAACACCGACGACTTCGACTTCGACACCCAGATCATCATCCAGCTGCTGGACGCCGGCAAGCGGATCGTCGAGGTGCCGATCCCGACCTACTACGGCGACGAGATCTGCTACGTCAACGGCCTGAAGTACGCCCGCGACGTGGCGCGTGACGTGGTGCAGTACCGGCTCACCAAGGTCGGCATCGGCACCCACCGCTGGGTGCCCGCCGATCCCGAGTACGCCGGCAAGGAGGGCGAGGGCACCTCGCACACCGTCATCACCGAGATGCTGGCGGCCATGCCGACCGGCCGGGTGCTCGACCTCGGCTGCTCCGGCGGCCGGCTGTCCGAGCGGGTCAGGCAGCTAGGGCACAAGGTGGTCGGCGTGGACAGCATGGAGATCGCCGGGGTGCGCGACCGGGTCGACGACTTCTTCCTCGGCGACCTCGAGGACGGCATTCCCGAGGCCGCCGGCGGCGACTTCGACGTTGTGATCGCGGCTGACGTCATCGAGCACGTCCGCAATCCCGAGCGGCTGCTGCGCCAGATGGCCGAGGTGCTGTCGCCGAACGGCCAGATCGTGATCTCGACGCCCAACTTCGGCCACTGGTACTCGCGGGGCCGGGTCGCCGCCGGCGCCTTCGACTACGACCGGCGGGGCATCCTGGACGAGACCCACCTGCGGTTCTTCTCCCGCAAGAGCCTGCGCCGCACCATCGGCTCGGCTGGCCTGGACCTGCTGCAGTTGGAGTACACCGGCCTGCCGCTGGAGGTGCTGACCCGCACCGACAGTTGGCAGTCCCGCGCCGCCCGGGCGGTGGACCGGCGACTGGTGCAACTGCGTCCGACCGTGTTCGGCTACCAGTTCGTGGCCCGGCTGCGCCCGCACCATGCCGGCTCCGTCACCCACCATGCGTGAGCCAGCGGCGCTGACGTGACCACCTCCGAGACGGCACCCTCCGGACTGGCCGAACACCCGGCGGCCACCGACCCCGGATCACGGCTGGTCGGTCAGCGCCGCCGGCTGGTGCTGGGCCTGGGACTGCTGTTGCTGGTACTCAAGTGCGTGATTGCCGCCCGGACCTACGGCACCAACGACATCCGGCACTGGACCGACTTCGTCAACGGGGTCGCCGAGCGCGGCCCGGTGGGCGTCTATGGCATCACCTTCGAGCGGTCATTCTACAACCACCCGCCGGTGATCGGCTACTTCCTCCAGTTGGTCGACCTCGGACGCCATCACGGGTTGAGCATCGGATTCTCGATCCGCTCGGTGGCGAGCCTGGCCGACGTCGGCTCGGCGCTGCTGGTCTTCGAGATCCTGCGCCGGCGTCGCAGCCTGCGCGAGGCGACCTGGGCCGCCTGCCTGGTCGCGGTCAGCCCGGTGCTGGTCATCATCTCCGGCTTCCACGGCAACACCGACCCGATCTTCGTGCTGTTCACCCTGCTGGCGCTGCACCTGCTCGCCGATCGCGACAAGCCGCTGGCCGGCGGCCTGTCGATGGGCATCGCGATCGGGATCAAGATCGTGCCGGTGGTGGCGATCCCGGCGCTGCTGGTGCTGGCCTACACCCGCGGCCGGCACAGCCTGTTCCGGTTCGGCGCCGGCTTCACCCTCGCCTTCGGCATCAGCTGGCTACCTGCCCTGATCAGCCAGGGCCGCCCGGTCCGCGAGCACGTGCTGGGCTACGCCGGCAGCGGTATCAGCCAGTGGGGCCTGATCCAGATCGGGCACTGGTTCGACGACCCGGGGTGGGCCAATTTCCTCACCGACACCGGCCGATTCCCGATCGTGCTGCTGTGCGCGCTGGTGCCGGCCGCGCTGGTCTGGCGTCGCCCGGCGATGGCCGCCGAAGCGGTCGGCCTGTCGCTGGTCACCTTCCTGTTCCTGAGCCCGGCGTTCGGCTGCCAGTACCTGGTCTGGGCGATGGCCGCGGCCTACCTGCTCAACTTCGGCTGGGCCACCGCCTACAACCTCGGTGCCGGGCTGGTGCTGTTCAAGATCTACACCCGCTGGGCCCACGGCTTTCCGTGGAACCACGCCGACTACTGGGGACTGGTCGGCATCGAGCTGATCGGTGCGCTGCTGCTGTGGGGCTGCCTGGGCATCCTCGCCGTGCTCGGGGTGCGCCGCATCCTCAGCAGCGAGGAACGGACCGCATGCGCGAGGGAAACGGCTCAGGCCAGGTAGCCGAACTGGGTGATTCGCTCGGCGGCATAGTCGTACTGGCCCGGATCGGTCGGCGCCAGCGTGCCCAAGCCGTCGACGTAGCGGTTGTACATGCAGAAGGCGGCCGCGATCAGGACCGTGTCGTGCAGTTCCATGTCGGTGGCACCGGCAGCCCGGGCGGCGCTGATCAGCTCGGGGGTGACGTTGCGGCCGCTGACCTGCACCGCACCGGCGATCCGCAGCAGGGAGCGCAGTTTCGGCGAGACCGGTGCGCTGTTGACGTCGGCGCGTACCTTCTCGACCAGTTCCATGCCCTCGTTCAGTTGGGCCGCGGCGAAGGCCGAATGCGATCCGCAGCAGAACCGGCACTTGTTGCGGCCGGAGACGTAGGCGGCGATCAGCTCGCGTTCGCCGCGCGACAGGGTGCTCGGCTCTCGCAGCAGCACCTCTGCCAACTCGTTGAGGGGCTTGGCCGTTTCGGGCCGGTAGATCAGCGGTCCGTTGATGCCCGGAAACTGAGTCTCATCGACGCCGAGGGCGATGTGGGCCATGGTGTTCACGCTCGTTTCGGTAGTGCCAACAGGTTGTATAGTGACACTATCCAATCACCTGGGAACGCGCGAGGGCCGGTTCAAGGTGAGCAATTTCGAATAAACGAGCAGCGGGCCGGGGGACTCGCTCAGCGCTGGTAGCCGAACTGGACGACCCGTTCGGCAGCTTGGGCGTACCCCGCCTGATCGGCCGGCGCCAGGGTGCCCAAGCCGTCGACGTAGCGGTTGTACATGCAGAAAGCGGCCGCGATCAGCACCGTGTCGTGCAGTTCCGGATCGGTGGCACCGGCGGTGCGAGCCGACTCGATCAGCTCGGGGGTGACGTTGCGGCCGCTGACCTGCACCGCACCGGCGATCCGCAGCAGCGCGCGCAACTTCGGCGAGACCGGTGCGCTGTCCAGGTCGGTGCGCACCTGTTCGACCAG
>JAVEEO010000228.1 GCA_030840415.1 Pseudonocardiales bacterium
GCTGCTCGGCACCGCCGCCTGCGACCTGGTGGGGCTGCGGACCAGGCTGCTGTGCCGCAAGGCCTTCTGGGTCAGCTATGCCATCCTGTTCGGCTTCCAGCTGCTGGTGAACGGGCTGCTGACCGGCCTGCGGATCGTGCAGTACGACCCGGACACCATCCTCGGACTGCGACTGGCCTACGCGCCGGTGGAGGACCTCGGTTTCGGCTTCGCGCTGATCCTGCTCACCCTGTCGTGCTGGGTGGCGCTGGGACGGCGCTCGGCCGGCCTGCCGGTGCGGGGGAGCGCTGCACGACCGGTCCGAGCAGCGCCCGGACGGCCAGGGCCGCGGCCAGCACCGCCGGCACGTAGACCGCCATCTCCAGGCTCGAGCCCATCGGACGGGTGAGCAGGGTCAGCGCGAGCGAGCCGGTGGCCAGCCAGCCGAGCTGGCGGGGCGCCACCAGGAACACCGCCACCAGGGTGAGCGACCAGGTGAAGTACCACGGCTGGACGGCCGGACCCAGCACCACCACGGTGGCCAGTGCCAGCGCCAGCAGCCGCAGCGCCGGCCCGCGCACCGCCCGGAACCAGAGCAGCACCAGCAGCAGCCCGCTGACGATCAGGCCGGCATTGCGGAAGTCGCGCACCGTGCCGTCCACCAGGGTGCCGGCGTGCGCGGCGCCGATCGCGGCCCGGTAGCCGACGGCCAGCATGGTCGGGATCGACATGAAGTTGATCACCGGGACCCCGGAGCTGACCTGGCGCGCCCAGCCCAGGCCGACCCCGGCGACGAGCGACACCGCCGCGAACACCGGCACCGCCACCGCGGCGGTGATCGCGCACTGCCGTACCCAGTCCCGGCGCCGCAGGCCGGCAGCCCCTGGATCGGCGGTCCTGCGACCGGTCAGGTAGATCGGCACCGCGAAGGCCACCGCGACCAGGCCCGGCGACTTCACCGCCGCCGCCAGCGTCATCAGGGCCACCCCGCCGACCAGTTCGTGCCAGCCGGCCGCCCGCCGGGTCACCAGCACCAGCCCGGCCACGATCAGGGCCACCATCACCGCGTCGTTGTGGCCGCCGCCGACGGCGTGCACCAGGATCAGCGGGTTGCCGATCGCCAGCCACAGCGCCAGGTCGGCGCGGCGGCTGTAGCGGGCGGCCAGCACCGGCAGCAACCGGGCGGTCAGCACGATCGCGGCGAACGGCAGCAACCGCAGCAGCAGCACGCTGATCAGGGCGTGGTTGCCGGTCAGCGCCGCCACCCACTTCGAGACCGCCACCCAGAGCGGCCCGTACGGCGAGGGCGTGTCGACCCACTTCCACGCGACGTTGTCGAGGAACTTGCCGAGATCGACCGCGGGCAGGTCGGCCGGGGTGGTGGTGTAGGGGTCCAGGCCGTGCCGGGCCAGCTGGGCCTGGGCGGCGTAGCTGTAGAGGTCGGAGCTGGCCAGCGGCATGCCGAACACCAGCGGCACGGTCCAGCCGATCACGATCCGGCGCAGCGCGGACGGTCGGACCACCTCGGCGGCAGCGGGCCGGTTGCCGGAGATCGAGCCGGTCAGCAGCAGCCGGCCCAGCAGCAGCCAGGCGACCACCACCACGACCAGGCCGAGGTAGTACAGCCCGAGCGCGGCGTGCAGGCCGGCCCGGCCGTGCCGCAGCAGCCCCAGGACCGGGACCAGCCGGGTCGGGTCGTTGGCCGGCAGCGCGCCGGCCCCGAAACTGCCCAACGCGATCAGGACGGTGCCGAGCAGGCCGGCCCGGCCGATCTCGTGCAGCCCCCAGCCGTCCACCGCCCGGGCGAACCAGTGCGACCCCGGTCGACCGGCCGCTGCCGGCTGGGAAGCCGGCAACTGGCGCTGGGCGCTGGCGGTCATCTCGTCATCGTCGCAGATGCCACCGACGGGTTTCAGGACGTCCGGTGCGCGGCGGCCTGGGCGAGTTCGAGCAGCGCCTGCGCCGCGACCGGCTGCAGCGACGCTCCGTCCAGGCGGTGGGCGGCCTCGGTCGCCCGCTCCAGGATCCGTTGCTCGACGAGTTCGTGGGCACCGGTGCGCTCCAGCACCTCGCGCAGCTCGGCCACTCCCGCCTCGGTGAGGGCCGGATCGCCGACGCCGGCCCGCAGCAGCTCCCGCTGGGCGGGATCGGCGGCCTGGAAGGCCAGCGCCACCAGCAGGGTCCGCTTGCCCTCGCGCAGGTCGTCACCGGCCGGCTTGCCGGTCCGGGACGGGTCGCCGAACACCCCGAGCAGGTCGTCGCGCAGCTGGAAGGCCTCGCCGATCAGCAGCCCGTAGTCCGACAGCACCGCGGCGAGCTCGGGCGTCCGGCCGGCCGCCGCGGCACCGAGCAGCAGCGGCCGCTGCACGGTGTACTTGCTGGTCTTGAACTCGATCACCCGCAGCGCCTCGTCCGGGTCGAAGGCGCCGCGGGCCTGGGCCAGCATGTCCAGGAACTGCCCGGCCACCACCTCGGTCCGCATCCGGTCGAACTCGACGGTCGCCTCCCTGGCCCGGCTCCGGTCCAGGCAGCCGATGGCGGCGGTGAACAGCTCCTCCGACCAGGACAGCAGCAGGTCGCCCAGCAGGATGGCACCGGCGGCTCCGAAGGACTGCCCGTTGCCCAGCCAGGCCCGCTCGCGGTGCATCGCGTCGAACCGGACGTGGGCGGCCGGCTGGCCACGCCGGGTGTCCGAGCCGTCCATCACGTCGTCGTGCACCAGCGCGCAGGCGTGCAGCAGTTCCAGGCCGGCGGCGGCCCGGATCAATTCGTCCTCGCCGGGCGCCCCGGCCGGCAGCACGCAACGCCAGCCCCAGTAGGCGAAGGTCGGCCGCAGTCGCTTGCCGCCGTTGAGCACCGCGGCCCGCAGCGCCTGCGACAGCACGCCGAGGTCCGGCGAGATCTCGGCCAGCAGGGCGGTGCGCTCGGTCAGGAAGGCGGCCAGCTCGCGGTCGATCCGCTCCGGAAGGGTAGGGGTCGGGCTGACAGGGTTCGAGTCAGCGGGGTCAGCCACAGCAGCGGACACTACCCTTGACGGTATGGCGCATTCGGT
>JAVEEO010000232.1 GCA_030840415.1 Pseudonocardiales bacterium
ATCGTCCCGGCCGTCACCGCGCGGCACTGGGACGATCCGACCCCGTGTGGGCAGTGGCGGGTGGCGGACCTGCTCGCGCACATCATCGGGCAGTACCACGGGTTTGCCCTGGCCGCCTCGGGAGAACCGACGACGGTGGCGGCGTTCGCGCCCCGCCCGGTCACCGCGGCCGAACTGGTCGCCGGCTATTCGGCCGCCGCCGAACTTGTCACCCGGGCATTCGACCAGGACGGGGTGCTGGAGCGACGGTTCTACCTTCCCGAGATCCGGGACGGCGGCTCCTTCCCGGCCGGCGCGGCGATCGGGTTCCACCTCGTCGACGAGGTGGTGCACGCCTGGGACCTGGCCAGCTCGATCGGGGTTCCCTTCGAGTTCGACGACGAGGTGCTGCGCGCGGCGCTGGCGATCGCCCGGCAGGTGCCCAACGACCCGGCCTCGCGAGGCGAGGGAGCCGCCTTCGCTCCGGGTTCGCACGCCGGGCCCGACCGCCCGGTGCTGGACCGGATCGTCGCGCTGCTCGGCCGGGATCCGGACTGGACCGCCGCGCGCTGACCCGGCCCGGTGACCCTCAGCGCACCGGCAGCGTCAGTACCTGGCCGGTCGAACCGGTGCTGACGGTCACCGGCGTCGCCAGCTGCCCGCCCCGGTAGTTGGTGTCACCGCCGGCCAGGTACAGCGCGATCCGGTGGCCGGTGTCGAACCGGTGCGCGATGCCGGGCAGCGTGACGTGCACGCTGCTGCTCACGTCCGCGATCCGGACCGGGGCGACCAGGCCGTTGATCAGGTGGGCGGTGCCGTCGGTTCCGACGTCGTACAGCTTGGCGAACAGCACCAGCTGGCCGGCCGGACCGCCGCCCTGGCTGAGTGCCGCGGTCGGAGCCGAGACCGTGACTTCCAGGGTGGGGGTGCCGACCACGGTGAGCGGCGCGGTCAGCGGCGCGCCGGTCCAGGAGGCGAAGGTGCCGGGTGCGTTGACGTCCGGATTGTCGAGTGGCACGTCGGCCTTGGCGCCGATCACGTCCAGGTTGCCCAGGGTGCTCGGCGCGCGGGCCGGCGGGGTGGTGAAGGACTGCGAGCCCGCCTTGATCCCGCTGGTGACCAGCGCGTTGCCCGACAGGTAGAGCGAGCGCGGCGTGCCGACCGGATAGCCGGACGCGGTGGCAGAAGTTCCCGTCCAGTCCTGGTAATACGCGAACGCGGGGCCGGTGCCGACACTGCTGCCCTTGAGGTAATGGTCGAACCAGGCCTGGATCCGGCTGGCCTCGTAGTCGGCGCCGGCCGCGGACGGGGTGCCCCCGGAGTGGCCGTTGTAGCGCCACAGCAGGGCGACCGGGGTGTGCTGGGCGCGCAGTGCCCGATAGGTCGCGATCGATTCGTTCAGGTTGAACAGGGTGTCGACCTCGCCCTGGTCCAGCAGCACCGGAATGGTGATCCGGGGCAGGTAGCTGGCTACCGAGGCGTGCCGCAGTTGGGCGGCATCGTCGGGCCGCAGGTAGCCGGTGGTGCCGCCGGCGACCAGCGCCGGGCACACGAAGTCGGCGAAGTTGGGGCAGCCGACCAGTCGCTGCGGATCCTGCTGGGCGTACTGCGCGCCGTCGAAGATGCCGATCGCCGAGAACGCGCCGGCCCAGGTCAGCTTGGTCGTCCCGGGCGTACTGGCATCGCCGGCGTTGTTCGGCGCGAGCGAGTAGGACAGGTCGTGCCAGGTGATCTGCGGGTTGAGCACGTCGACGCGGGGGTCGACGGCGGCCACGGCGAACTGGATCTGGCCGCCGTACGAGCCGCCCCACATGCCGACCCGCGGGTCGTGCGGCTGGGCGTGGCCACGGTGGTCGCGGGCGTCGTGGACGATGTAGTCCAGCGGCGCGACGGGATCGGTATGCGCGGCGTCGGTGAACGCGATGCCCGGCGCTCCGCCCAGGAAGCTCACCAACTGGCTGCCGGCCGCGCCGTCGTAGTCGGGATCGTCCAGGGTGATCTTGCAGCCCGAGCCGCCGAACCCGAGGCCGGAGTAGGACAGCACCGCATAACCCTGTGCCGCGTAGCGTTGGGCGAACGGTGCCTGGTCGGCGGCCGAACCGCCGAAACCGTTGGTGGTGAGGATGGCGGGCACCCGCTGCTGTGCCGAGGCACCGTCCGGGGTGTAGAGATCGCCGACGACGTCGCACTGCCGCCGGTTGCCGGTGGGGCCGACCGTTACGGCGAAGTGCAGTGACCGGGTGGAGTAGCCGGGGCCGGCGGCGCCGGCTGCCCCGGTTGCGACCACGACGGTCGAACTCAGGGTCAGGACGGCCGCGGCGGTGACGGCCGAGAACGCTGTGCGACCCACGGTTACCTCCAGCAAGGGAAAACGACCTTGCTGGAGGTAACGAGCCGGCGACGCCACGGTGACGGCTCTGCCGTCCGGTCAGCGGGGAATCCGTCCGTTCAGAGGGCGAATTCCGTTAGCCGGACGGCCGTGCGGCCACCAGGTGTCAGCCAGGAATGGAGCTTGTCAGTACGAGGCGCGGTTGGAGGCGGCGGTGGCCGCCGACCGCCGGCTGAGCAGCACGCCGAGGGCGATCATGCCCAGGCCCAGCAGCAGGTGCAGCCAGTTGTCGGCGTTGTTGACCGGAACGAAGTTGGCGCTGGAGTTCTTGTCCACGATCAGGCCGTAGAGCCACAGCACCAGGTAGATGA
>JAVEEO010000283.1 GCA_030840415.1 Pseudonocardiales bacterium
CACGACCTCCTGGCCCGGGGACCTGTTGTCCCAGATCATCAGCTTCGAGTTCGGGTTGCCATCTTCATAGCCGTAGGCCACGACCTGTGGTCATTGCCCATACTGCCGACGTCACGAGATCGCGTCAGGCCGACTGCGCAGGGGAAGCCCTGGTCGATACGAGCCTTGATGCGCGGGAACTCCTCCTCTCGCGTCGCCCGTGCCACTCCGATGCCCCAGAGCCAGGTGGGGTGGTCGGGAGTCTGCATGAAATGGAAGAACTTGAAACCGTTCGCCACCATGCTGTCGATGAGCCGGCTGTAGATGTAGTCCCCGAGTAGGGAGCCGTCCTGCGGCAGTGAGGCATCGGTTGGTGTGGCCAGCTTGTTCGTCCAGTTGTCCAGGGCCGCGTAGGCCATGCCGCCGCAGCGTCCGAACGTCGTGATGTTGATCCCCAGGGCGGGGATATTCACGATGCGGTTCGCAAAGGAATTCGCGAATGCAAACCCATCTTCCAGCGGAGTGAAAGGTGCACGTGGCATTACGGCCCCCCGAGGCAATGCGCACTAGAGCTATACGGAAAGCTACCCCTGTGCAATCGCAGGAACAAGGTTCCGGCGTAGTGCACCGTGGGCGATCGGATCTTCGCCTGCCTCCGATTTGTCTATCCGACAGGGAGCAAACGGCAGGACGCCGCCTTCGCGAACCTGCGAGTCTCCTTGGTCTGGCAAGGAAAAGGTTGGGGCTATCCACCGGGCCGAGTTCGGTTCTTGCGCCGCCTTCGGCGATTTCAAGGCTGCCTCGACCGCGGGCTCAAGTGTTAAGCCGCAGTCATCGGTGCGACGAATGACCTAACGATCGCCCAGGTGCGGTTGCCGAAGGCTTGACATGATTCTCTGGGGATCGGCACACAGAGCTAGGACCCAGGAGCCGGTATCAGGAACGCGGCATTCAGGGGCCGGGGACGACGCCGAGGTCCTGGTAGACGCCCAGCGGGTTTCCCCACGGGTCGGTCAGGTTGGAGAAGGCCACCAGGCCGGGCAGCCGCTTGACGTCGCTGGGCTCGAAGCCCTTGACCCGCAGCACCTCCACCGAGGCCTCGATGTCCTCCACCTGCAACCGCAGCCGGAACGAGGACGGGGTGATGTTGGTCCGCCCGGTGGCCAGCTGCAGCCAGGCGCCGGGGGAGATTTCCCACTCGTAGAAGTCCGGGTCCGGCCCCAGGTCGGGGTCCCGCCCGATCAGGGCGCAGTAGAAGGCCAGCGCCTCTTCCCGGTCGCCGGCGTGCACCGCGATGGTCAGGCCGCGCACGTTCATCTCACTCATAGCGGAACCCTAGCTGGCGAGGTCGGCCAGGTGTTGCCAGACCCCTGACCGAACCGGGTCAGAGCCCGCCATAGCGCTGCAGCGAGCGCACCGCCCGGCGCAGCGAGTCGGTGCCGTCGACCAGCGCCCGCCGCACCGCCGGCTCCAGGACCCGCTCCTCGGCCACCGTGTCCTCGGCCAGCTCGAGCACCGACGGCGACGCGGCGGCCACCGGAAAGGACTTCAGGATCACCGCGCCCAGCGCCCAGCCGTGCCGGTGGGCGGCGGTGGCCGGCAGCTCGGCGAAGTAGCGGGGCAGGTAGGCCGCGGTCAGCTCCGGCTGCCCGGGCTCGAAGAAGCCCTCGGCGGTGGCGTACAGCTCGTAGGCCGGCCGCTGCCCGGGTTCGGTCAGCAGCGCCCAGGCCGCCTGCTTGGCCGCCGGATCCGGCCGCATGGCCCGGGCCCGGGCGGCGTGCACCATGCCCGCGGTGCTCTCGTCGCGGGCCAGCTCGGTGTCGATGTCGGCGGCCGACAGCGCGCCGAGGGCGGCCAGCCGGGTGACCAGCGCCCACCGGAGCTCGGCGTCGAGCAGCAGGCCGTTCGGCAGCCGCTGGCCGGCCAACCAGGCGCAGAGCCAGTCGGTGTCGTCGCCGGCGGCGATGCCGGCCCGGGCCGCCTGCAGCTGGGCGTCGCTGCCGGGCTCGGCGGTGGCCAGCAGCCGGTGCGCCAGCCCGGCGATCCTGGCCCGGCGGCCGGACCGGTCGGCCGGCCTGGCGTAGCTGCCGGCCAGCTTGTCGGTGGCGAACTCCAGCAGCTCGGCGGTCACCAGTCCCACCGGTTCTGCTGCCAACGCCGTCAGCAGCAGGTCCAGGGCATGGTCGGGATCAAGTTCGGCGTCTCGGACGGCATCGCGGACGGCGTTGTAGAGCACCACCCGGGTCGGCGCCGCCTCGATCCGGGGCAGCAGGTCGGCGACAGCCGACCAGCCCGCCACGCCGAAGCGGATCTTGGCCCAGCTGTCGTCGGAGCTGTCGGCCACCACCAGGGCCAGCGGCCCGACCGACCCGGCGGCGCCGGCACCGACAACGGAGACCGCGTCGCCGTGCAGGGTCACCTGCTCGGCCAGCCGCTGCCGGCCCGCGGCGTCGAAGCCGGCCACCCGGACGGTGTGCGGGCGCCGGGCCCCGTCCGGGGAGCTGCGGCTGAGCCACACCCCGCCCCCCGTGGCGTCCGAGCCGGCGCCGTCCGGTCGCTGTTCGACCGTCAGGGTGTCCAGGCCGCTGGTGCGCAACCACAGCTCGGCCCAGCCCGGCAGGTCCACCGCGCCGGCTTCGGTCCAGGCCTCGATCAGGTCGGCGAACTCGGCGTTGCCGAACCGGTGACGTTCGAAGTGCCGGCGCAGCCCGGCGAAGAACACCTCGTCGCCGAGGTGGGCCGCCAGCTGCTTCAGCACCGAGGCGCCCTTGGCGTAGGAGATGCCGTCGAAGTCGGCCAGCGCGGCGGCGGCGGTCTCGGAGCCGTTGCCGGCCACCGGGTGCTTCGACGGCGCCTGGTCGGCCACCCGGCCCCAGTCCTTGCGGTGCAGCCCGAACTCCAGCCAGGAGAGCTCGGCAAGCTCAGCCAGCCCTGGCCGGCCGGTGTCGGTCAGCTCGGCGCAGACCCGGTAGCCCATGTACTCGGCGAAGGACTCGTTCAGCCACAGGTCGTCCCACCAGGCCATGGTGACCAGATCGCCGAACCACATGTGGGCCATCTCGTGCGCGATCACCATCGCCCGGGTGGTCCGCTCGGCGTCGGTCACCGCGGACCGGAACACGAACTCGTCGCGGAACGTCACGCAGCCGGGGTTCTCCATCGCGCCGGCGTTGAACTCGGGCACGAATACCTGGTCGTACTTGCCGAACGGGTACCGGACCTCGAACAACTCGTGGTACCGGTCGAAACAGGCGGCGGTGATGCCGAAGATCTCGTCGGCGTCGCGGTCGAGGTGGTCGGCCAGGGCGGCCCGGCAATGGATGCCCAGGCCGATCCCGTCATGCGAGCGGTACCACGACCGGTAGGGGCCGGCGACCAGGGTCATCAGGTACGTCGACAGCGGTGGCGTGGCC